>DASRSD010000023.1 GCA_035656635.1 Pirellulales bacterium | reverse complement strand
CACAAACACGGTGTCACCCGGCTTAAAATTCAATTCGGCGTAGCGATCCAGGCTCAAATCGACTTGAATGTCCGATTGCTGCTCGACCGCCACCAGCCCAATGCGGGCGACCGAGCCGGTGGGGTTCACGCGCCGCACTTGGGCCTGCAAGCTGGGCACGCCGTTTTGCTTGACGCTAATGTCCAACTCATGCGGCCGCATGTACAACGTGGCAGCCTGCGGTTGGGCATGCGGATACTCCGGATATGCCAACTTCCAATTGCCGACCACGGCGTGGCCGCTTTCAACGCGACCGTGAAAGACGTTCACGTTGCCCAAAAAATCGATGACAAACGGATTGGCCGGCTGGTCGAAAACTTCGGCCGGCGTGCCGGTTTGCTCGATGCGGCCGTGGTTCATTACGACCACGCGATCGGCCACCTCAAACGCTTCTTCCTGATCGTGCGTGACCAATACGCTGGTGGTGTGAATTTCGTCATGCAGCCGCCGCAGCCAACCGCGCAGCTCTTGCCGGACTTTGGCATCGAGCGCGCCGAACGGCTCGTCGAGCAATAGCACCTTGGGCTCAATGGCCAGGGCCCGAGCCAGCGCCACCCGCTGCCGCTGCCCGCCCGACAATTGCGACGGATACCGATGTTCCATCCGCTCCAGCCGCACCAAAGCCAGCAGTTCACGAACTTTGTTTTGAATTTCCGATTTGGGCCGCTTGCGCACCCGCAATCCAAAAGCGACGTTTTCAAATACCGTCATGTGGCGAAACAGCGCGTAATGCTGAAACACAAAACCGACGTTGCGCTCCGCGGCGGCGCGGTGCGTGACATCTTCCCCGTAGCAGGCCACCGTGCCAGTGTCCGGCGTTTCCAAACCGGCGATTATCCGCAACAAGGTTGTTTTGCCCGATCCCGAGGGGCCCAACAATGCCACGAGCGATCCGCCGGCGATCTCCAAGCTGACATTATCAACGGCGGTGAATTTGCCGAAGGTTTTCGTAATGTTTTGAATCGCAATGCTCACGAATTGCTCCCCACAGTGAATTCCTGCGTGGCCGCCGCAAGAAGTTGGCGCTGCGTTTTTCGCTCCAGCCATACTTTCAGCGCCAGCGTGACCAGCGCCAGCAAAGTTAACAGCGATGCCAGTGCAAAGGCGTCGGAATCGTAACCCTGCTCCAGCAGCTTTTGCACTTGCAGCGGCATGGTCGTAGTTTGATTTTCGATGCGCCCAGAGACCACATACACCGCGCCGAATTCGCCCATCGCTCGGGCGTTGCATAAAATGACGCCGTACAGCAAACCCCATTTTATGCTGGGCAGCGTCACGCGCCAAAACATTTGCCAGGCATTGGCGCCCAAGCTAATGGCAGCGGTTTCTTCCTCGTTACCAAGCGCTTCCATCACCGGAATTAATTCGCGGGCGACAAACGGCAGCGTGACGAAGGTCGTCGCCATGATGATGCCCGGCAGCGCAAACACGATGTGCCAATCCATCTTCTGCAGCCACGGGCCGAGATAACCCAAGCGGCCGAAGAGCAACATCAACATCAAGCCCACCACGACGGGCGAAACCGAAAACGGCAAATCGATCAGCGTGGTTAGCACCGTGCGGCCGGCAAAGCGGAAGCGGGCAATCAGCCAGGCAGCCGCAATGCCGAACAGTGTATTCAAAATCACCGCCACAGGAGTCACGATGAGCGTCAGCTTAATGGCATTCAAGGTGGCCGGCCGCGTAATCAAATTTGTCCAGTACGCGCCAATGCCGTTTTGCAGCGCCGAATAAAATATCAGCGCCACCGGAGCGACGATGAATATTCCCACCACGGTCAAAGCCGACCCGATTAGTAATCGACGTGGCAAGGCCGATTCGCGCCGAGCTGCGGCAGAGTGGCCAGTCACGATTGCGCCAGCGTGCGAAATGGCAGCGGAATTAGGCATAATGGCGACGACTCCTGCGCTCCAGCACGTTGATTAACGCCAACATGCCGAACGACATGGCCAGCAACACCAGCGCAATTGCGGTCGCTTCCGCGTACGAGTTTTGCTCCAGCTTGGAAACAATCAGCATCGGTGCGATTTCCGTTTCGCCTTGCTTATTGCTCGAAACGAACACCACCGAGCCATATTCGCCAATCGCCCGGGCGAAAGACAAAGCGAAACCAGTAATGAGCGCCGGCTTAAGCGTCGGCAAAATCACGCGCCAAAAAGTTTGCCACCGGTTGGCGCCCAGCAGCGTGGCGGCTTCCTCGGCGTCAGCTTCCATGCTTTCCAACACTGGCTGCACGGCCCGAACCGCAAATGGCAACCCAATGAAGATGAGCACTAAGACAATGCCCAGCCGCGAATACGTGCCATGAATTCCCAGCGGCACCAAAAAACGGCCAAACCAGCCGTTTTGCACATACAGTGCCGAATATGCCAAACCGGCCACGGCGGTGGGTAGCGCCAACGGCAAATCGACTAGCGAATCGACCACACGCTTCAGCGGCCATTCGTATCGCACCAGTACCCAGGCAATCAATAAACCCAATAACGACGTGATGGCGGCAGAAATAAAACTGGCGCTAAATGTCAAAAAATAAGCCGACCGGGCCCGAGAGGTCCACACAGCGGCCCAAAACGCCGCCGGCCCTAATTGTGCCGCTTTCCATAAGCAGGCCGCCAGCGGAATCGCTAGCAACACGCCGAGATAAATCAGCGTGATGCCCAGCGTCAAGCGAAATCCTGGCAGTGTGCGGTTCATGGTTATCCCTAATTTTCACAAGCGATCAACTTTTTCTCGTTCCTCGCCTCTCGTCCCGCCGTCACTTTTTTTCAGAAATTTGATCAAACAAAGCACCATCGTTGAAAAATTTTTGGCAGGCATCGTCCCAGTCTTTAGCCACGGCGGTAATGCCGAACAATTTGATCGGCGGAAAACGGTCAGCAAATTTTTGACGATCGCCTTCGCTATTGGGGCGATAAAAATGCTTGGCAATCATCTGCTGGGCAACCGGCGTATAGAGAAACTCCAAATAGGCTTGCGCCACATTGGTGGTGCCGTGCTTTTTGACGTTTTCGTCCACCCAGGCGACGTGCGGTTCGGCGCGAATGCTCACCGGCGGATAAACAATTTCCAATTCGCCATGGGAATCCTGCACTTCTTGCTGCCCTTCGTTTTCCCAGGTGAGGTGTACATCGCCGATGCCCTTCTTGGAAAACGTCATCGTGGCAGATCGTGCCGCAACGTCCAGCACCGGCGTCTGCTGGTAAAGCTTGGTGAGAAATTCCTTTGCCTGCGCTTCACTTCCCCCGCGAGTAATCACCGAGCCCCAGGCCGCCAAGAAGCTCAGCTTGCCGTTGCCAGATGTTTTAGGATGGGGCGTGATGATTTGCACATCGGGCTTCACCAAATCAGGCCAATCGTGAATTTGCTTCGGGTTGCCTTTGCGCACCACGAACACAATGGTACTGTAGTATGGCAGCGAATTTTCCGGCAACCGTTTTTCCCAGCCTTCGGCAATTAAGCCGCTGCGGCGAATCGAATCGGTATCGGGCCACATGGCCAAGGTGACTACATCGGCTTCCAAACCGTCGTTCACAGCCCGCGCCTGGCTGGACGAACCGCCGTGCGATTGCTTGATGGTTACGCTGCGTCCGGTATCGCGCTGATAGATTTTGGCAAATTCTTCGTTGATGTCTTGCCACAGCTCCCGGGTGGGATCGCAGGCCACATTCAGCAATTCCACGGGACCGGTATTCGTGGTTTTCTCACCGGCCGTGGTGTTTGTAACTTCGCCGGCAGAAGCAACGGAACTGCCACTCGACGAACCGCCTGAGGCTGCCGAGCCGGCATTGGAGCCGCCGCAGCCGGCCGTGCCCACAAGCATCGCGGCCATAGAGAACGGCAAGAGAAAAACAACGGCGTGAGCGCGGCCAATGCGAAGCATGGCAGGTTCCCATCTAGCTAGAAGTTGAAGAATCGCGAATTCGGCCCATCCGTAGTGCCGACCGGTGTCGTTGGTCAAAGCACACCTCGTGCCGAGTGCAAAAACTAGCGATTCATGCTAGCACCGGCGATGGAATCCGAGTTCTACGCTGAGATTTGCGCCTGCATCTGTTGCATTTAACGGGCATCCGTGATAACTTATGGATCTGATACCGTTAAATGTGATGGTTTAATTCGTCCCGCCTCGTGCGGCTCTCGCGTTGAAACTGCACCATGGAACGCCACGGCCGAATTCTATTAGATGTTTGGCGCGAAGCCTGTCGGCACATCGAAATTGCCGAGGCGACCGATTTGATTACGCCGCTGGTTCTGCGCCAGTTGCCGTTGGAGCGCTTGGTGCTGCGGATTGTCGACCTGGAGCGAAGTGTCGTCGATACCGTCGCCGCCACGGCGCGCGATCATCGCCGGCCAACTTTGCGCTTACGGACGGAGTGTGCGCCGGAAGCCATCGATCGATTATTTCAATGGTGCCGTCGCGGTGAAATTTTACACGATCGTGCGGAGGCGTTGCAGCAACGGTTGCCCGGCCTGTTGCCCGAAGATGTGGTCGGTGAAATTCTGGCTGGCCCGCTGAACACCGCCGAGGGTCCACCCGGCGCGCTGATTGTCGAAGCGGCGGCCTCTCGGTCGTTTAATGCCGAACATGAAGTATTGCTAAAAGTGTTGCTCGAGCCATTCACCGTGGCGCTGGAGAACGATCGCCGTTTGCGGGAACTGACCGCGCTGCGAGAAAAAGTCGAAGCGGAAAATCGCTCGCTGTTGACCAAGCTGGGCCGCAACGATTTGAGCGATGCCATTGTCGGCGTAGAATCGGGCCTGCGCGGAGTGATGGATCGCGTCGGCCTGGTATCTCGCGCCGATATTCCGGTGCTCATTCTGGGCGAGACTGGCTCCGGCAAGGAAGTGGTCGCCCGAGCCATTCATAAACAATCGCGCCGCGACAATGGACCGTTTTTGCGCGTGAACTGCGGCGCTATTCCGCCGGAATTGGTCGATTCGGAATTGTTCGGGCACGAACGAGGAAGTTTCACCGGCGCCACGGCATTGCGCAAGGGCTGGTTTGAACGAGCGGACCGGGGCACGTTGTTTCTGGACGAATGCGGCGAGCTGCCGCCGGCGGCACAGGTGCGGCTGCTCCGCATTCTACAGGACGGCACCTTCGAGCGTGTCGGCGGCGAGCGGCAAATGCATGTCGATGTGCGCGTAGTGGCGGCGACACATCGCAATTTGCAGGCGATGGTGGCCGAAGGAACCTTCCGTGAAGATTTGTGGTATCGGCTGGCTGTGTTTCCCATTCATTTGCCGCCGCTGCGCGATCGCCCGGAAGATATTCCCGCCCTGGCCGCCCATTTTGCATTGCGGGCCGCCAAGCGGTTTGGATTGCCGACTCGCACCCCGACGCCGCAAGATATTAACTTGCTGGCCGCGTATGCTTGGCCCGGCAATGTGCGCGAACTGACCACGGTGATCGAACGGGCAGCGATTCTGGGCAATGGCATGCAACTGGATGTGGCCACGGCGTTGGGCGTAGCTCCGCAATCGAATGTGTCTGCGTTTCCCAATCCGGCTACGCCTTTCACAACTCTGCAGCCGCCAACGGCGTTCATGCAGACTTCTCGTTCTTCTGTCCAGCCCTGGCATTCGGATTCTCATTCCCCGCCGGTTGCAGCGCGCGCCTCAACTTCCGTCTCCATTTCCGATTTTTCGCCACTTGATTCCGCCATGCAGCAGCACATTGAAGCCGCCCTGCGGCGCACCCATGGCCGCATCGAAGGTCCGCGCGGCGCCGCCAAATTGCTGAACATCAATCCGCACACGCTGCGGGCCCGAATGCGCAAACTCAAAATCAACTGGCGCACTTTCCGGCCTGCGGAGGAGCAAGTCTGAATTTCGACCGGCCGACAGCTCCGGCAAACTCGATTGCGGCCTTTGTTACAAAAACGGTTTTGGGCATGCTCAGCGTTCCGCCCGACTGACACAGTCGGGCTATGCAATACAACGTCCGATTGCGTTTTTGCACGCCGGACTTGCATCGTGCCTAATGCGGGGGGTATGATTAGGGTCTTCTACGAGAGGGAGGCGGACGGTGATGAATGCTATCAGACAAAGAGCATGTCGATTTGCGTCGCTTAATTGCGGCGATCTTCGGGTATAGCCTCGACCCGCAACTCCTGTCGAAAAAACAGCGCGCGAAGATCAACCGTTGCTACGAGATCATGCTGCGTGTGTATCGCGAATTGGAGAACGAACACCGCTTCGGTCAGCGGCTGGCGTCGGCAGCGGAACAAATCAATCTTGCGGGCCTGGCCAATTTGCCAGTGCGGGCGCAGTAATTTCGCCACGGCCAAAATCGAATTGGACTGGGTTTTTGGCTGATTTTTTGCCAAACTATCTTAGCGCTGAAATGCCGGGCTAGACTTGAGCGGTGCTGTAAGATTACGCCACCGCCGCAACGCCAGCTTTACAAACCTCCCTTGCCCGTACCATTTGGATTTTCGTTATGAACACATCTTTCACCGCTTCTTGCGACGCACTGATTGCCGGCGCCGGGCCGGTTGGCCTGACCATGGCCTCAGAATTACTACGACACGGCCTCACGTGCCGAATCATCGATCTCAATGCCGCCCCCACCGATAAATCAAAAGCATTGGTACTGTGGGGCCGCACTCTGGAAATGTTCGACCACGCCGAAATGGCCGACGAATTTATTGCCGCCGGGATATGGACGAAAGGAGCGCGAATGTTCGGCGGCGGCAAGCAGTTGCTGCACGTGGAAATTCATCGTGACGATACCGCTTTTCCGCGCCCCTTAATGATTCCGCAAAACGAAACGGAGCGCGTGCTGACCGAAAGCTTGAAGCGCCGCGGGCTGAACGTCGAACGACAAGTGCAATTGGTGAAGTGTGTTGACGAGAGAGATCGCGTGGTTTCCACGCTCCGGCATGCCGATGGAAGCGAAGAGCAAGTTACCACCGCCTGGCTGCTCGGTTGCGACGGATCTCATAGCACAGTGCGCAAAGAGCTGGGCATTGAGTTTGCCGGCGAGTTTGAACCCAACGATTGGATGCTGGCCGACGTGCATGTTGATGGTCCAATTTCGATGGACGAAATCAGCGCCTATTGGCACAGCGACGGTGTGGCGATTTTTTTCCCGTTTGCTCCCGGCCGTTGTCGAGTGATCGCCGATTTAGGCAAAGCCCAAGGAACGGAAAAATCGCCCGACCCAACGCTGGAGGAAGTGCAAGCGGTCGTCGATCGGCGCGGACCGGCGGGCGTAAAATTGCACAATCCGGTGTGGCTGGCAAGCTTTCGCATTCACGAACGCAAGGTCAACGAATATGGCCGAGGCCGCGCATTTTTGTGCGGCGATGCCGCCCACATTCATAGTCCTGCCGGCGGGCAAGGCATGAACACGGGCATGCAAGACGCTTTCAATTTGGCTTGGAAATTGGCACTGGTTCATCAAGGCCAGGCCAAGCCTTCTCCGCTATTGGAAAGTTACACACAGGAACGAAGCGCGGTGGGAGATATGGTGCTGCACGATGCCGGGCTGTTCACCAAGGTGGCCATGCTGCGCAATCCAATGCTGCAATTCTTCCGCAATCACTTAATGTCGCTCGCCGGAAAGCTTACAGCCGTGCAGGAACGCGCCATCGCCACGTTGACCGAAATGGCCGTGCATTATCCCTACAGTCCGTTGAACTGCGACGATGCCGGCATCGCTTGGAACAACGAAGTGAAAGCCGGCGATCGGCTCCCCGACGCGCAGGTGCGCGATGCGCGCAGCGGAGCGCCGGCACGGCTGCTGGAATCACTGCGCGGAACGCACCACACCTTGTTGATTATGCCTGATGAAAACGATACCGCCACGCTGGTAGAGCTCGTCAATCAGGCACAGATTTTGGTCAATGAATTTGGCGATGTGCTGCGGCCAGTTTTAATTGTGCCGGGCAATTCGTCGGTAATGCCCGAGGCCGAAGCGGCGGCGGTGTGGGTCGATATCAACCAGCAGGTGCGCAATCGCTTGGGGCTAGAGGATACGGCCATCGCTGTAGTGCGGCCGGATGGTTACCTTGGCTTCCGCGGCAACGGCCAATCGTGGGCCAAATTGCAGGATTATTTAACGCAATATTTAGTGCCAATCAAACGGCGAACCGGCGCCAATGCCCTGGACGGCATCGCTCCGCAATTGGTATGATTTACGTAGTTGGGTGGATTTGGGGAAATTGAGAATTTCCATTCCAGAAAAATTTTGCAGGCGTTAGGCGAATACTCCATGGCGGATGAAAAACAAAAAGAAGAAGCGCTCGAAGTCGACGGCACCGTCACGCAGGCGCTGGCGAATACTCGATTTCGAGTGCAAATTGAAGGGGGCCATTTAGTCACCGCGCATGTCGCCGGACGGATGCGGAAAAATTTCATTCGCATCGTGCCGGGAGACCGAGTGAAGGTTGAGCTTTCGCCTTATGACTTGACCAAAGGGCGCATTACTTTCCGCGAGCGATAATGCCTAAATCGTTATCTTTCATGCCCTATTTCTTCGGGCCTGTGCGGATTAACTGATTGCCGCAATTGAGTTTGTGATTGCTAGCAATTACGTAATCGCTGGCCCAATTGGCCGCTGTAAGCACTTGTTTGTTTGCCGGCCGGCACTAGCGATTTTTCGCATTTTCGTTAAAACCGTATCGCTTTTAGCAAGGTATTGTTACGTGTGAGCCTGTTTTCTTAACCGCTCCATACGTATGGTTGAAGCGCTGTTGCGCCCAAATAGCCGCTCGCCCATCGGAAACAAAACACATTCTTTCGAGGAGATAACGAACGTGAACCAGAACATTTTTCCCAAGTTTTCGCGCTGCATTTCCGCGGTGGCGATGTCAGCCATCCTGCTGAGCGGTGCGATTGCGGCGCAGGCCCAAACCGCCAAGCCGGTGCTGGTGATGTCGCTGCCAAGCGTGAGTGATTTGCTGGCGAATGCAGATTTCATTGGTCAATTCGCCGGCCAGCCCAACGCCTCGATGATGCTCAACGCCATGATTCAAGGTTACACCCAAGGCAAAGGCCTGAAGGGCTTGGATCAATCGAAGCCGCTCGGCTTTGAAATTGGAATTGCCGACGATGGCTCCTTCGCGCCGGCGGTTATGATTCCGGTGACCAGCGCCAAAGACTTGACCGACACGCTGACCATGATGCAGTTGATTCCTCCCGCGCAAGAAGAGGGGGGCGTGCTCAAAGTCTCCGCTCCCAACGGCATGGAATTGTTCGTCCGCGAGCAAAACGGCTGGGCCTACGTGACCCAAACCAAAGATGCTCCGCTTCCCTCCGACGACCCCATGAAGTTAATGACCGGGATTAATCCCGACTACGATTTAGGCATTCGGCTGATGTTGCAAAATGTGCCGGAGGAAACCAAGAAATCGGCCATTGAAAAATTCCGCGGCTTCATGGAAATCGCCGCCATGGCGCAGCAGCAACAGGGAGACAATCCGTTTTCCGCACTGAGCCAAAAGAACTTGGAACAGCAAGTGGAAGCCATCGAGCGGCTGCTGAAAGAAGCCAATCAAATCACGATCGGCTGGAAAATTGATCGGGCAGCCAAAGATACCTATTTGGATTTCAGCGTCACTGCCGTGCCGGGCTCGGAGCTCGACAAGCAAATGAAGGAAATGACCACCGGCACCACCAACTATGCCGGTTTCCTCATGCCTAACGCCGCCATGACGGTGAATTTCTGCGGGAAGAATTCGCAGGAAAACATCGATCAATCGTTAAGCATGCTGGAGCATCTCAAGACCAAGGCGGAAGAAGCGCTCGATAAAGATCAGGATATTCCCAACGACAAGCGCGCCGGCGTGAAGCAAGTGCTCCAAGAATTTATGGACGTGGCCGAGAACACGGTCAAAGTGGGCAAATCGGACGGCGGCGCCGTGGTGCAAATGGATGCCGGCAAATTTCAAGCGGCCTTCGGCGGATTTGTGGCTGATGGTCCGGCTTTGGAAAAGGCCGTTAAGGATGTCATTACGTTGGGCAAGGGAGATCCCCAATTCGATGAGCACGTAACCGTGAAGCTCGATTTGGAAACTTATAAAAACGTCCACTTCCATCAAATCACCCTGAAGCTGCCCGACATCGGCGAGGATGCCAAGAAAATCTTCGGTGATTCGCTCGATGTTTATTTTGGCGCCGGCCCGAGCAGCACCTACGTTGCGGCCGGTAAAGGGAGCTTGGATTTGGTGAAATCGATCATCGATCGCTCGGCGGCCGAGCCCAATAAGGCCGTGCCTCCCATGCAAATGAGCATTGGCCTGACGCCGATTGCCAATTTCGTCGGCTCCGTCGACCCGGACAGCGCCGCCGACGCGGCAGCATTCAGCCAGTCGCTGAGTCAAACGCCGGGCAAAGACCACATCACGATCAATGCTCATAGCATTGCCGATGGAATGACCTACCGCTTTACCGTGGAGGAAGGCGTGCTGAAAGCCATTGGAGCCCTGGCCATCGGCAGCCAAGGCGGTCCAGGCGCGCCTTCTGGGGGCGGCAAGTGACGTGAAACGTCCAGTTTAATTTGGACCATATTCACAGCCCGGCCCGAAACGGCCGGGCTGTTTTGCGCGCCGACGCAATTGGCCAGGAAATGGCCGCGGAGCGCCTTTTCAGGCCGGGGCGGAAGCGCTACACTCGCATGGATGGACATCGATCGAACCAGTTGACCTGAACCAAACGGATCGAATCGCCTCTTCCTCGCAGAGCATCAATTTCTGTCGGAAACCCCTCGCCGCGCCCCGCCATGCCCACCGCTTCCCAGTTTTCTCCGCTTCGCACGGAAATTGCCGGCCTGGCCGTAAATGAGCTGGCCGATCGATTCGGCACGCCAACATTTGTTTACGATGCCGCCAAAATCGCCGAGCGCATCAACGATTTGCGCTCCTTCGATGTCATCCGTTACGCCCAAAAAGCCTGTTCCAATTTGGCGATTTTGGATTTTGTGCGCAGGCAAGGCGTGCTGGTCGATGCGGTCAGTACCGGCGAAATTCGACGGGCGTTGGCGGCAGGCTATTCGGCCGTGGCAGAAAATCCGCACGCTCCGCCGCCGCTGGTTTATACGGCCGATATTTTTGACGCCGAATCGCTGGATTTAGTCGTCGAGAAGAATATTCACGCCAATTGCGGCTCGCCCGATATGATCGACCAATTGGGCCAGCGGGCCCCAGGCCGACATATTTCGCTGCGGATCAATCCCGGTTTTGGCCACGGCCACAATCAAAAGACGAACACCGGTGGTGAGCAATCGAAACATGGCATTTGGCACGCCGATGTGGCCGATGGCCTGCGCCGCGCAGATTCTCACGGCCTGGGCATTACCGGGCTGCACATGCACATCGGAAGTGGAACCGATTTGGAACATCTGCAGCACGTCTGCCAAGCGATGGAAAAAACCGCCCACGATGTTGGCCGCAGCGTCACCAATATTAGCGCCGGCGGCGGACTGCCTGTGCCGTATCAGGCCGATCAATCGTACGTCGATCTGCCGGCGTATTTTAAATTATGGAACGAGACTCGCAAGAAATTGGAGGACGCGTTCGGCCACAAAATCACGCTGGAAATTGAGCCGGGGCGATATTTGGTGGCGGAGTCGGGCTACCTGATCGCCGAAATTCGCGCCATCAAGAAAATGGGCAAGAATATTTTCTATTTGCTCGATGCCGGCTTCAACAATTTAGCGCGGCCGATTTTGTACGGAGCGTACCATCCCATGTCGATTGTGCCGCGCACTGGAAAAGGCTCCGATCGGCCGTTGCACGATGTCATTGTGGGCGGGCCGTTGTGCGAATCGGGCGATATTTTCACGCAGCAAGAAGGGGGGTTCGTTTGCACGCGCAGCATTCCGGCGGCCGAAGTCGGCGAAAAACTCGTGTTGGAGGTGGCCGGCGCTTACGGAGCCGTCATGGGAAGCAACTACAATAGCAAGCCGCTGGCCGCAGAAGTTCTTATCCGCAATGGCGCCGCTCATTTGATCCGTGCCCGCCAAACGTTCGACGACCTGATTCGCGGCGAGGTCATTCCCCCGGTTTAGTGGAAATTTGATCGTCGTCCAGTTTTGAAAAATGTAGCGATGGCTGTCCTCAGCCACCCCGAAACCGCTGACAAATGGCTGAAAAACGGGCAGAACTTCGTCATGTCGTCCTTGGCTGAAAGCCGATTTGTACCTATGATTATATTGTGAAATCCATCACAACCATGTTTCTGCGATAGACGCCCCCCGCGCGTCTAAAAGCTTCCCGAGGCTGCATCAGATGGCGAAACAAGGGCCGCGCAAAAAACTGCCCAAGGAATTGGCGGTAATCAACGCCGACAATTGCACCGGCTGCGAGGCCTGCCTGGAGGTCTGCCCGGTCGATTGCATCATAAAGATGCAGCAATACGACCAATTTCAGAATTTGCAAAGTTTTTGTGAAATCGATTTAGAACGCTGCGTCGGCTGCGAAGTGTGCGTGCACATTCCGGGCAAAAAATCGAATCCCTACGATTTGAAGGTTTGCCCCTGGGACGCCATCGAAATGGTTCCCACAGAGCAAGTAGCGCAGGTCGTGGCTCAAATTGGCGGGCCGCCGCAGTACATTTCGGCCAATTGGGATCGGCTGGTTGGCACCGCCCAGCATCTGGCGGAATTGAAAGCCACCGCCGGCTGATATAGGCGCGGCGAAAGTTGAGTCCCGGCAAAAGTTCAGGCGGCTCTCTCGGACAATAGCCGGATGCTCACAGCATCCGGATCGGACGACGTGGTCGTCCGGCTATTTCATTGCGTGCCGCATTCGGGAGCGACCGTCACCGTTTTGCCCGTGGCGGAATTGGGAATCAGACATAGAAAGCGCATCGCTTGGGTTCCCGTATTGCGGAACTGGTGCACTTCGTTGGGCTGCACAAACACCACGTCCCCGGCGCTAAGCTGATGCTGCTTGTCTCCCTCGAGTACCACGCCGCTGCCGGAAAGCACAAACACTTCGTGTTCGTAATCGTGGCTATGCCGAGGGGTGTATCCGCCGGGCGCCACTTCAAATTCGCGCATGGCAAAGGTAGGCGTGCCGTCCGATTCGCTCAGCAGCCAGCGCACCGAGCAAGCATGTGCCCCGGGCATTTCTACCGACTTGGAAGGCACAGCCCGCGAAGCATTTACTTTCATAATTTCCTCGAAGCTTTGGTTCGCTTGCCGCGATAATGGTCCAGCAAAATGGCCGCCAACGAAGCAGCGGCCAACAGCGCCACTTCTACTCCCAATATTATCATGCCGTGATGATCCAACAAGTTCATCAGCGGATGCGCAGATTCCGCACCGTCGGCTAATTTTACGCCCTGAATTGCCCGCAGCATGAATACCCCGTAAGCGCAAGCAGTTACCGTGAAGGCCACGCCTATAACCGCGCACAGCAAATAGAATGGATTGATGGGCTCTTTCGATCTAACCATGAACAGCGGCGTGGGGTAGGCGGTTTTCGCGGCGAATTGGCCCGGTGCTTGCCTTGCCGAAGCGTGCTCAGCAACCGATGATAGAATAATCTCCGCGGCCAATCTAGATTCTGCAGTGTCAATCTTCATGCTGTTTTTGTCCCGAATTTTCGTATTCTGCTTTGCGGCCAGTTACAGTTTGGCGCTGCTCTTGGAGATTGCTCGCGCAGTTTTGTGGCGAAATCTGCGCCCCGTGTTCATTCTGGGGGTCACTGCGGCGGGGTTGCTCGCGCACACGCTGTACTTGGTGAACCGCGCCATCGCCGCCGACAGCACGCCGCTATCGAGCGCCTTCGATTGGTATGTACTGGGCGCGTGGGGCTTGGCAGTCGTGTATTTTTATTGGAGTTGCCATTACCGAAACTCCGCGCTCGGTTTGTTTGTGCTGCCGCTGGTTTTGGGCTTGATCGGCCTGGCCAAATTCGCCAGTCGCGAGCCGTTTCCACAATCACGCGCAGGACAAATTTGGGGCAGCATTCATGGCGTGTTCCTGCTGCTGGGCTTGGTGGCCGTTGCCATGGGTTTTGTGGCCGGATTGATGTATTTGATCCAATCGCACCGGTTGAAGAATAAATTGACCACTGCCGGGTCTATGCGGCTCCCCAGCTTGGAATGGCTCGAACGAGTGAACAGCCGCGCGATTCTCATTTCCGTGCTGATGGTCGGGGCAGGCTTTGCCAGCGGCATTGTGCTGAACATGGTTTCGCATCGCAGCAAAATCGACGAAGTGCCCTGGACCGATCCGGTCATTTGGAGCACCTCGCTGATGTTCGCTTGGTTGTTGGCGGCGGCCATCTTTAGCATGCTGTACCGGCCGGCCCGCAGCGGGCGAAAAGTCGCCTATTTAACCGTGGCCAGCTTTGCGTTTTTGGCCGTGGCCTTGGGCCTGCGGTTGCTGTTGCCCAGCGAGCATACCGCCATGATCGAAAAGCAAAAGACAGAAAGCAGAAATCTGAAGGTTGAATGGGTGGCGTGCGAAGCCCAACCACCAAACCCCACTGCTCTGCGTTCTGTATTCTGCCTGCTGCCTTCCGCCTTGTCCTTGGAGATTCTCCGATGAAACTCCAAATGGTTGGATGCAGTCATCACAACGCTTCGCTGGTCGTGCGCGAACGCTTGGCGTTCAACTCGGATCAAGTGGCTGTGGCGCTTCAGCAGTGGCGAAATTCCTATCCCGCCGCCGAAGCAGTGCTGCTTTCCACCTGCAATCGGGTCGAGCTGTACACCGCCGCCGACGATCCGGCCAGTGCCCCTTCCGACGAGCAAATCAAGCGATTCCTGGCGGAATTTCACGGCCTGCCGCCGCAGCAGGTATCCGACGACTTGTTCGAGCAATCGGGCGAAGGGGCCGTGCAACATTTATTCACTGTCGCCGCCAGCCTGGACAGCATGGTATTGGGCGAATCGCAAATTCTGGCGCAGGTGAAACAGGCCTACCAACTGGCAGCGCAGCAGGAAAGCGTGGGCCCCATCACACACGATGTTTTCCAACGGGCTTTGCGCGTGGCCAAGCGCGTGGCCACGGAAACTTCCATCAACGATAAGCGATTAAGCATTGCCAGCGTGGCGGTCGGCGGTTTTGCGCGCAATATGTTTGAAGGTTTTGAAGACAAGCATGTACTGGTGATTGGCGCCGGCGAAACGGCGGAAGAAGTGTTGATTTATTTGCGCGACGGACACGCTAAGCACATTACCGTGATCAATCGTCACGCCTCGGCTGCCGCCAAATTAGCGGAGAAATACGCCGGTCAGGCGGCGCCTTGGGAACAACTATCCGCGGAGCTGGTGTCCGCCGATTTAATCGTCAGTGCCACCGGAGCCACGCAGCCCATTGTCACGCTGGAGCAATTTCGAGGAATTGAATCACAACGGTTTCAGCGGCCGCTGTTGATTTTAGATTTAGCCGTGCCGCGCGATTTTGAGCCCGCCATCGGCGATTGCCTGGGCGTGTACTTGTATTCGCTGGACGATCTCCAAGAAGTATGCCGGCAAAATCGCGCCGCCCGCGATCAAGAATTGCCACGGGCGCTGCGGATTGTGGAAGAGGAAACCGCATTATTCATGCAGGAACTGTATCACCGCGCCACGGGACCCATTATCCGGCAGCTTCGCCAGGGCTGGCACGAGGTGCGCGATGAAGAATTGCGGCGTTTATTCCACAAGCTGCCGGAACTCGATGAACGCTCACGCCAGGAAATCAGCCAGACCTTCGAGCGCTACGTGAACAAGCTGCTGCATCCGCCGTTGGAATCGCTGCGCGATGAATCGCGCGCCGGCAGTCCCCACGGCCTGTTGGATGCGCTGAAAAGATTATTCCGCCTCGAGGAATAAAGCCGCTGTTGCCCCCAGCGGGGAGCTGCTAACCGACAAGAAGTTTATTTTTTGTCGTCTTCCCACTTTTCATCTTCTTCATCTTCCTCGTCGTCGTCTTCCCATTCTTCATCTTCCTCGTCGTCGTCTTCCCATTCTTCATCGTCATCTTCATCGTCTTCTTCGTCGTCGTCTTCATCATCGTCATCTACTTCTTCCCATTCTTCATCGACGAAGTCGTCATCCTCTTCATCTTCGTCTTCATCGTCCTCCCAATCATCGTCTTCCTCGTCCTCCTCATCGTCCACTTCATCTTCCTCTTCGTCGCCATTTTTGGCGGCTGAAAGAGAACGATTGCCCGCCGGCAGGCGCGCAGCCAAAGAAAGTGCCTCGAGCGGTTCCTCGGTTAATTCGGCGGGGATCGTCGCAGGGCGAATACTCGTCGTCACAGATTTTTCCTCCAAGGTTGGATCGGTAGATGATGTATTTTCGTTCCGGCCGGCGCCGGTGTTACTGTCTGTCGTTTGGTCTGCGGACTGGTCAACCTCCGAATGCTTCTGGCCGGCGGCTTTGAACTCTGCTGCTTTAGGAAGTTCGTCCAAATGTCGCAGGCCAAACAGCTCTAAGAAACGCTTTGTCGTACCATATAACAAGGGGCGGCCCAAGTCCTCTGATCGACCCACAATGCGAATCAAATCTCGCTCCAAAAGCTGCCGCAAAATTTCGTCGCAATGCACCCCGCGGACGGCTTCAATTTCCACTCGTAACACCGGCTGTCGATAGGCCACCACCGCCAACGTTTCCATTGCCGGAGCCGAAAGTCGCGTTTCCATCGAGGTTTGCAATAACCGCCGTAACCACGGACTAAGCGTCGGTCGGCTGAACAATTGGTATCCACCGCCGACTTCCTCGACCTGAAACGCGCTCGACCCGGCATCGTACAACTGCCTTAGCCGGCGGATTAATTTACGTGCTTCGTTGCCGTTCGCCAAGTTGGCTAATTGAGCTATTTTTCGGCTACTTAGGGTCTCCCGGGCCAAAAAAAGTACCGCCTCAACCCGACTCAACCGGGGTTCGCGACCCAGTGGCCCGCGTTCCGAGGGGGATAAACCGGCATTTTCGTTGAGATTTCTGAATTGCCACAGGCGGACAAACCCATAAATCGGGCGTTGTTTGCCGGAAAAACACCCTAATGGGCGCTGTGCAGCAGATTGGCACTGAACAGCAGATTGGCGCTGTGCAGCCGACCCAGGAAGACCGATTTTTGTGAAAGATCGCCGGAACATAGCGGTGTGCATAAACTGTCGACAATTAACCTTCTTAAGTCCGCCTGCCAATTTTCCGCGATGTAAGGCCTGCAAGCAATGGCAAGAACTCGTTGCCGGATCGGTGGCCTACAACCGCAAAAGATTTCGCTAAGAAGGGCCGACTCGCGGCCCGTTTGGCTGCCACTTCATTGCGGCTGCGGTCGCGCACGCCAATCTTCCACTTGCCGCAACACGGTTTCCATGGCCTGCCACGGATCATCGCCGAAAGCTTGGAACACGCGATTCACCTCGGCATTGCCGCCAATCGCCATCTTGCACACGAAGTGATAGCGATTGTTGTCCGGCCCCCACGTCTCCAGCATGTAGTGCGTGGCGCCCAATTCACGCAATCGCGTTTCGGCTTTGCGGAATTTTTCATCGCTGAGGCCGGAATTATTCGAGGCCGCAATGGCGGCGCCGCCCGATGCGCTTTTGGCTGCATAAGCCGAATCCAACGGCACTGCGGCACTCGGCGAATTCTGCGGCGTTGTATTGGCAAGCGCCAAAGCGCTTGCTTCCGGCGGCGACTGAAAACTTGCCGGTTGGGCGGCCGATGTCGCGGCAGGCAAATGCCAATCGCTCCCACCAGACGCGCCCGGCGTGGCAGCCAATTGCATCGCTGCCAGTGCCGCACTTGTCGAGGGAATAGTTCCCGAAGGCAAACCGCCCATGGACGAAGCAGTCGGGCTACCCGGCGGCATGCCGGCTTTCTCGCCGGCTGACATTTCCGGCGCCTTGGCAATCATCGCGCCTGGATAACTCATTGGAACCATATTGCCCGGCGGGGCGGAGCTCGACGCAATCATGTTCGGCCCGGGACCAACATTGAGCAGGCTTGGGCTCGAAGCGCCCGGAGTCGAATATCCCGGGCCAGCCTCGGCCGTGGCACGGTATGCAGTCGGCTGGTTGAACGGATTGTTCGCCGGCAAAGGCGAAGCATTGGGAGAACCTGCGGCCCCTTCCGGCGCAGGGCTTAGCACCAGGCTCCGCCCTTCGAGCAGGCCTTTAACAACCTCGGGCAAGCTTTTGCCGAAAATGGCAAACAGCGGCAAGCTGATCAGCACGATCAGCATGATCAATGCCCGAATCGCGATGGCGGTCGATGATTGCATCGGCCGAACGGCTCCCTCCAAAACTTTCCCTGTATGTCACCACATGCCTGGGCAGCATGTTCTGGATCGGTCCAACAGGGCGGCGGATCATAGTTCGTCACCGGCAACGACACAATGTCAATCGGCGCGACCGAATGACGCTTGCATCTGCGGCTTCGTCGGGTGGCTGCGACCGATCGAAGTGAGCCCCCAGCGAAAGATTCCGGGGGCTCGGCGGCCTCGACCCCGGCCACCCATTCGCTTTTCATTCAAATTAGGCGATGACCCAATCGGCTCAACCGAATGACGCTTGCATCTGCGGTTTCGTATAATTTGTGCTGGCAGTCCGGCAACCTTGGGCGCGGTGACAGCACATGCAAGCGATCTATCTCGATCACAATTCAACCGCGCCGCTGTTGCCGGAAGTGGCGGCTGCGATGGCCCAAGCCGATGCGGCCGGCTACGCCAATCCCGCCAGTCAGCACTCCGCCGGGCGGCACGCACATCAGCTACTGGAAGATGCGCGAGAAGAAATTGCCCGGCTATTGGGAGCCAATTTAACCGGGGCCGCGGCCGATCGATTGATTTTCACCAGCGGCGGCACGGAAGCCAACAATTTAGCCCTGTTCGGTTTGGCCGGCGCTGCAGCGTCGAACGGCACATCGTCCACCCTTGCCGCACAGGAAAACCGTGCCCCGGGCCGCATCATCATTTCCAGCATCGAGCATCCCAGCGTTACGGCCTCCGCCGATTTTCTTGCGAAGTGCGGCTGGCAAGTCGACCGGTTGGCCGTGACCAGCGAGGGAGTCGTGGAGTTGAAGCACCTCGACGAATTGCTTTCCACGTCCTCTCCCTTCGGGCCGCCTCGGTTGGTAAGCGTCATGCTGGCGAACAACGAAACCGGCGTGCTCCAGCCGATTGCGGAAATTGCTGCCCGCTGTCAGGCCGCTGGCGTGCCGGTGCATACCGATGCGGTGCAAGCGGTCGGCAAAGTGCCGGTGAATTTTCGCGCACTGGGAGTCGCAGCCATGACGGTGGCTGGTCACAAATTTGGCGGGCCGCGCGGCATGGGAGCACTGCTCGTCAAGCAGGCGGCCGTACTCCGGCCGATTTTGCACGGAGCCACGCAACAATTTGGCCTGCGCCCCGGCACCGAATCGGTCAGCTTGGCGCTTGGCTTTCTTGCTGCCTTGAGGTCCTGGGCGAACGATCGTGACCAGCGCCCACGACGTCTGGCTGCTTTGCGTGATCGGTTGGAAGCTGGCATACGAACGATTTACCCCGCTGCGATCGTTAACGGGAAAAATGCTTCTCGGCTGTCGCACACCTCCAACGTTGCGTTTGTGGGCCACAATCGGCAGGCGCTGTTCATGGCATTGGATATGGCGGGAATTTGCTGTTCCACCGGCTCGGCCTGCGCCAGCGGTTCAAGCGAGCCGTCTCCCACGCTGCTGGCCATGCACTTGCCCCGCGAAGTGGTTCAGGCCAGCCTTCGCTTTAGCCTCGGCGTGAACACCACCGCTGAAGAAATTGACGATGCGTTACGACGTCTGGCGGGCGTATTGAACCAGCATTGTTGATTGCCATTTTCCACGGTTTCGCCGTGGCTGAATTTGCGGGCCCCAGGCAGCCGTGTTCGACAGCCCAAAAACTCTGTTTTTTCCGCGGAAAATGCTGGGTCTTTGGGCCAGAAAAATCGGGGGTGAACGGGTACCGAACGAGCTTGTAATTTGGTAGAATTTGGGGCATGAATTAAGCGTTTTTTTGCATTGAATTTCTCGGGCGCTTTTCGCGCCTGCCTGGTTTTCTTTTTCACTGGACGGAGCCGTGGTGGAACACGAAGTTTTCGCCATTTCGTTCGCCGCAGACACGGGGCAACACTCAGCTCGGAGTGCTTCCGCGCCCAGTTCGTCAACAGGTCCTGACTTTATCGTGGGACCGGAAAACTGGTTGGTTGGATCGCTTGTAAAGCAACTGACAAGTGCATCGGGCTTTAGCCATAGTCCCCTCGTGCTGTTTGGTCCGTCTGGCGTGGGCAAATCGCACTTGGCACAAATCATTGCATCGGCGCATGGCCACGCGGTTTATGTTCACGGAGCAGATTTTGCGTGTGAGTTGGCCATGGCGGTCAATAAGCGCACGACGGCGGACTTTTGCAATCGCTACCGTACCGCTGCCATGCTCGTGCTGGACGATTTGTCGCAACTGATGGGTCGACCAATCGCTCTGGCGGAGTTGCAACATACGCTCGATGCGTTGGAAGCTTGCGGCTCTCCCGTGGTCATTACCTCCAGCCGCCCGCCGCAAGAAATGGCCGAGTTGCCGCCGGCTTTGTGCAGTCGATTAAGCGGCGGCTTGCTGCTCAAAATTTCGCCGCCTGGGTCTGCCGCGCGACAAGAGATTTTAAGCCGCGTGGCAGCCGTGCGAGAAATTACTCTGCCGGCCAGCGCCGCCAAATTATTAGCGGAAGCATTACAAGTTGGCGCCGGAGAATTGTGCGGACATCTGGCCAAACTGGAGATGAAGCTGCGCGCTGCCGATCCCTCGCGTGCCGGCATCACAATCGAGCCCGAGGTTGCCAAGCGTTATCTAGCGCACTACCACACCCAGCAACGTCCCAGTTTGAAACAAGTAACCGCCGCGGTGGCCCGGTATTATGGCTTGCAACCGGCAGCCATGGGCAGCACATCACGACGTCGGCAATTGGTATTAGCCCGGGCGATGGCAATTTATCTTGGCCGCACCATGTGCGGCGCTAGCCTCACTACCTTGGGCAAGCATTTTGGCGGCCGCGATCACACCACCGCACTACACAGCTTTCGTCAATTGCAACGCCAATTGAGCTGCGATGCTGAGTTGAGCGCTTCCCTTGAGAACTTGCGACAATCGCTTGCGAGGCGTGCATCCTAATGCGAGCGATTTATGCATGGGGGAAATCTGTCGATTCCTTGTTGGCTGCCGCAGGCATGCGGTGCGCTACGAACACCGGCGATTCAAGCCAACCGCACTTGTTCCAATTCGTCATGTTTAAACAACTTGCCGCCAACATTGCTTCAACATCCTTTCCACAGCGCCACGGCGTAGCTAAATCACCCTTCGAGCCACAAATATCAATTCCAAAGGGCAGTCTCTCTTCACTTACTGACACATTCCGCTCGCGCCCTACTACCTCTACTGATTGAAAGAAATCTTTAACTTGATAGAACACATGGTTCTACTCAATCCAACACAAATCAATAAAACACACGCACACGATACAGGCGAACGAGCATGAAAATTAGTTTTGAACGAGAAAAATTACACGCGGCATTTCAAACGGCCGCCAGCGTAGCGCCCGCTCGCAGTCCCAAACCCATTTTGCAAAATGTGAAGTTGGAAGTGGCCGCCGAAGGCACCACGCTCATGGCCACAGATCTGGAAGTTGGCATTCGCATTAGCGTGCCGGGGGTGAATGTGGAAACGCCTGGCAGCGCGGTGCTGCCCATTGCGCGCTTTGGTCCCATTTTGCGTGAATGCACCGACGAGAAATTGTATTTGGAGAGCGATCCGCAAGGCACGCTAGTTCGTGGCGATCGGAGCCAGTGGAAGCTGCCGGGCGAAAACCCGGACGAGTTCCCCAACGTCACGCCGTTTACAGAAGAAAAATTTCACGAGTTGGCCGCCCGGTTGTTTCGCGAAATGGTTCGCCGCACGGTGTTCGCCACCGATAACGAAAGCAGCCGTTACGCGCTAGGCGGCGTGTTGTTGGAAATGGAAGGGGATAAAATCATCGCCGTCGGCACCGATGGCCGCCGGCTGGCAAAAATGGAAGGCCCAGCCCACGGAGTGAACGGGCATCAAACCGCCAATCAAACCACGATTGTGCCGACCCGGGCGATGACGTTGCTCGAACGGGCCATTGCCGACGGCGACGGCGAAGTGCAAATTGCAGCCCGCGCGAACGATGTTTTAGTTCGCAGCCCCCGGTTCACCATTTACTCGCGATTGGTGGAAGGCCGCTTCCCGAAATGGCGTGACGTATTTCCACGCCGCAGTGACGTGGTGAAAACCGAACTGGCCGTGGGCCCGTTTTACGCGGCGGTTCGCCAGGCAGCCATTGCCACCAGCGAAGAAAGCCGGGGCATCGATTTCACTTTCGAAAACGGCTTGCTGGTGCTGGCCGGTCGGGCTGCCGACGTCGGTCAATCGCGTGTCGAATTGCCCATTGCCTACAACGGGCCGAAAATCACCATCACGCTTGATCCGCGCTTCGCCAGCGATTTTCTGCGAGTGCTCGATCCGGAAAAAACATTTACGTTGGAATTGAAAGATTCGGATAGCGCGGCCGTGTGCACCACCAGCGACGGCTACGGTTACGTCATTATGCCGCTGGCGCGCGATCGGTAAATCCGCATGGCCCAGCCGCGACAAATTGGCGATGTGTTGGCGCAATTGATCGCCCGGCGCGGTTATGCCCGCGAGCAAGCGGCGGCGGCCACCCAGGCCGCGTGGCAGGCGGTGGCGGGCGCGCAATGGGCCAGCGTCACCCGGGCCGGTTCCGTGCGGCGCGGAACGCTGGAGATCACCGTCAGCAACAATTTGTTGGCTCAGGAGTTGGGTTTCCGCAAGGACGAGTTCATTGCCCAGCTGCAACAACAATTACGGGGAACAAAAATCACAAATTTGCGATTTCGAGTTGATCATGTAGTTTGATTTCACATACCACGCTGCCGCAGCAAAAAAGCAGAATATTGGAATCCTATGGCTGACGAAACTTCTAAAACTGTCGATGCCGCCGTCGCTCGCGCGGCTGCCGCCACCGAAAAATACACCGCCGAAGATTTGGAGCACTTGTCCGATCTGCAGCACGTGCGCGAACGCTTCGGCATGTACATTGGCGACAACACCACCCGCGGCTTGCATCACTTGGTGTACGAAGTGGTCGACAACTCGGTCGACGAGGCCATGGCCGCGTTCGCGCATCATGTGCGCGTCACCATCAACAACGATGGTTCCGTGGCGGTGGAAGATGATGGCCGCGGCATTCCCGTGGAAATGCACGACCAGCTCAGCCAGGAAATGGGACGCGAAGTTTCCACGCTGGAAGGCGTAATGACGGTGCTCAAATTCGGCGGCAAATTCAAAAAGGGGGCCTATCAAACCTCCGGCGGCTTGCACGGCGTGGGCGTCACCGTGGTGAATTTTCTTTCCGAGTGGTGCGAAGTGGAAGTCTGCCGCGATGGCCACGTGTGGCAGCAAGAATACGAACGCGGCGTGCCGCAAGGGCCGGTCAAGCGCGTGGGGGCCACCACCAAAACCGGCACCAAAACCACGTTCAAGCCCGACGCCCAAATTTTTCAAACCACCAAATTCTCGTACGATATTTTATATCGCCGCTTGCAGGAGCTGGCCTTTCTGAATCGCGGCGTGCGAATTTTCCTCAAGGATGAACAAACCGGCCAGCACGACGAATTTCATTACGAGCGCGGCATCGTCGAGTTTGTGGAGCACTTGAATCGCGCCAGCGAGTCGCTGCATCCGGATGTGATATACCTCAGCGGCGAGCAAGACGGCGTGGGCTATGAAATCGCCCTGCAATATTGCGGCGAATATACCGAAAACGTCCATTCGTACGTGAATAACATCAGCACCATCGAAGGGGGCACGCACGTTTCCGGCTTCCGCACGGCCCTGACGCGCACGCTGAATCAATACGGCAAAAAAGAAGATTTACTCAAAGATATCGTCCCCACCGGAGACGACGTGCGCGAAGGGCTCACCGCCATCATTTCCATGCGCGTGCCGCAGCCGCAGTTCGAAGGCCAAACCAAAACCAAGCTCGGAAACGGTGAGGTGGAAGGCATCGTCAACTCCGTCGTCGGCGACGGCTTGGGCAAATACCTGGAAGAAAATCCGAAAATCGCCAAAATCATCGTCAGCAAAGGCATTTTGGCCGCCGAAGCCCGCGAAGCCGCCCGCAAAGCCAAAGCCCTGCTGCGGGAGCGCAAAGGAGCGTTATCCAGCGGCGGGCTGCCCGGCAAGCTCCGTGATTGCACCAGCCGCGATGTGGCCCGCTGCGAGCTATACCTGGTGGAGGGAGATTCCGCCGGCGGCAGCGCGGAAGGCGGCCGCTTGAGGGAATATCAAGCCATTTTGCCGTTGCGGGGCAAAATCATTAACGCTTACAAATCGCGGGAAGATAAAGTCCTGGCCAACGAAGAAGTGCGCAGCATGATCGCCGCCATCGGCATCGGCATTGGCGAGGAAGTCGATCTGACCAAGCGGCGATACAACAAAATTGTGATCATGACCGATGCCGATGTTGATGGTTCCCACATTCGCACGCTGCTGCTCACGTTCTTCTATCGCCAAATGCTCGACCTGGTGAAGGCGGGCCATGTGTACGTGGCCCAGCCGCCGCTGTTCCGCGTCAAAAGTAAAAAGAACGTGTATTACGTGCAGACCGAAGAAGAAATGAAAACGCAGCTCTTGGATAACGGCCTGCAGGAATGTGAGTTCGAGCCGGAAGCGGCTTCCGCCGAGCAAGGGGGCCGGGTCATCAAAGGGGCCGAAATGGCCAAGCTGGCCCGCACGCTGGCCGCCATGGAGGAGCCGCTGGTGGCGCTGGAGCGTCGCGGCATCAGCCTGCGCGATCACGCCAAGCGGCAAGATCCGCAAAGCGGCAAACTGCCTATCTATCACGTCTTTCTCGGCAGCGAAAATAAATGGTTTTCCAAGCGGGAAGAGCTGGACCAGTTCATCGTCGAAAACGAAGAGAAAACCGGCCACGAACCAACCGTCGATGCCGCTCCCGCCGCTTCTCCTCCTCGCCCTTTGGGAGAGGGTGAGGGCGCCGTGCCTGAAAAATCTCCCGTCGTTCCCGTCGCCGCGCCCGGCGAAGAAAAAACCAATGGGCACGCCCGCTCCGGCCCCCGAATGGTCATTGTGGAGCTGCACGAAGTCCGGTCGATCAACGCGCACCTGGGCGATTTAACCAGCCTGGGCTTCGACATTCAATCGCTCATTCCGCAGGAGCGAACCGGCACAGAAGAATCGCGCTACCGGTTGCGGCGGGGCGAAAATGTCATCGGC
Source organism: Pirellulales bacterium (assembly GCA_035656635.1). NCBI lineage: Bacteria > Pseudomonadati > Planctomycetota > Planctomycetia > Pirellulales > Pirellulales bacterium. The sequence continues at coordinate 1,305 of DASRSD010000023.1, read as the reverse complement.
ATGGAAGATCTCCGCGGCCTGTTGTCGGCCATTCGCAGCGCCGGCGAAAAAGGGCTGACGATCACCCGCTTCAAAGGCCTGGGCGAAATGAACGCCGAGGAATTGCGCGACACCACGCTCGATCCAGCCAACCGCACCCTGTTGCAAGTGAAAATGGATGACATTTCCGGCGCCGATACTTTATTCCGCACCCTCATGGGCGACCACGTAGAACCCCGCCGCGAATTTATCGAAAAGCACGCCCTGGAAGTCCGCAATTTGGATGTGTAGTTCGCCGCCTTACCGATTTATTTAGCCCCCGGTCCGCGACCGGGGTCCGCAGCGCACTACGGCCAACACATCGCCCGACGGTGTCAGTCGGGCAACTCTGCCGCGTAAAACGCAATTGACCCACGAGTTTCCAAATTCAAACGTGTCGCGTTTGGGCAACACGCGCCCGCACAGACAACCATCCGCGGCCATGTTTGCATATAGCCCGACTGTGTCAGTCGGGCCCTTCTGCGACACGAAATCAAATCGGCTCACGCGGGTCCGGCGTGACCTATGCTTGGCATATGTCTGTCTTTACGCCCAAGCTGTTTGCGTTTTGCGTGGCGCTGGCCCTCGGACCGCCAATTTTGCTGGTGGCCATCAACTACGACCATTGGTTTGCCACCAAGCCAATTGATCCCTGGCTGGCCCAAGGCGAAGTTCTCGCCTTCGAAACCAACTGGTGCGGCGTCTGCAAAGCAATGAAGCCGGTAGTGCAGGAATTAAAAAACGCCGGCTTCGACATTCGCACGGTCGATGCCGACACGCATCAACAACTGTCCGTGCAATACGGGATTCACGTCGTGCCGACTTTTGTGTTAGTCCGCAACGGCCAAGAAATCCGTCGCGCCAGCGGCTTCCTCTCCCCCGCCGCCCTAAAACAACTCTGGCGCTAAGAGCGCGCGTGTAACCAGCGGTACTTTCCCTTGATGGAATAAGGCGCGAAGTTGATATCGTCGGGCTACGCCAAAAAATCGCGAAATTCTTAGCAGACCGCTAAGTTCTCCACTGGCCCAAAAGTTCGCTCGATTTTTTCTGGGGCGATTTATACTGATCGGATGTACAGATGTGCTGCACTACGGGCCTAGGGATTCGGGGATAGTGAGGAGAGCCTGGTTCACTTTAGCTACTGACCACTAGAGCGCTCTTCATCTAGCTCTAGCGCCATGCCGGCAAATTAGTTAAGCTACGCAGCAACTTGAACAAGGAGGTTGCTGTGGCACCGTATTCGAGGGAGTTTCGTCGAGACGTACTTGCCGCCTGTGATACGGGTGA
>DASRSD010000022.1 GCA_035656635.1 Pirellulales bacterium | reverse complement strand
GGCGATTCGGATAGGGCGGCGCGTGCTATATGCGATGACGGACATTCAGCGATTTATCGAAAGCCAGCGCGTGGGCTGTAAATTAGAGGTATCGATAAAGGGGGTGGTGTAAAGATGGCGAGTATCAGCAGAGAACCAAACGGCAGACGCACAGTGCAATTCATTGGGGCCGATGGCAAGCGTCGGTCGATTCGTCTTGGTAAAGTCGCGCAGCGCACGGCAGAAGTAGTAAAGCTGCGCGTCGAGTTGATTGTGGCCGCGAAAATAGCCGGCCACGCCATTGATGACGAAACAGCCCGCTGGCTCGCGCAGCTCGAAAAACCGATGGCCAACAAATTAGCCAGAGCCGGTTTGATTCCTGAACGTGGAATCACCGCCCTTGGCAAATTTCTCGATGATTACGTCGCACAACGGAAGGACGTAAAGGAAGCCACCAAAGAAATCTGGTCGCAACCAATTCGCAATTTGCGTGCTTTCTTCGGCGAAAACCGAGATATGGCGAGTATCACAGAGGCCGATGCGGAAGACTTCAAACAGTATTTAATCGCCGAAGAGTTGGCATCAACGACCGTGCAGAAGCGATTGCAATTTGCCTGTACGTTTTTCAAGGCAGCCCGCAAGCGGAAACTGATTCCCAGCAATCCGTTTGAAGGTGTTACGACTGTCGCGGTGCTGTCAAAAGATCGGCAGCGATATATCACGGTTGAAGAAATCGAGCGCGTGATTGCCGTTTGCGACCCTCATTGGCGCACGATTGTGGCGCTATGTCGTTTTGGCGGTTTGCGCTGCCCAAGCGAAGTGCTTTCACTCCGCTGGCAAGACATCGACTGGGAACATGGTCGGATCGAAGTGCAATCGCCGAAAACTGAACATCACCCCGGCAAAGACAGCCGTACTATTCCGCTCTTTGCGGAACTGCGGCCCTATTTGGAAGAGGCGTTTGAGCTTGCCCCAGAGGGCGCAGTGTATGTTGTAGGCGGACCGTACCGCGAATCCGCCCTAACGGCCAAAGGTTGGCGCAACATCAACATGCGCACTCAGTTTGAACGCATCTTGAAACGGGCGGGTTTGAAGCCTTGGCCACGTTTATTCCATGCTTTGAGAGCCAGCCGCGAAACGGAACTCGCCAAAAAGTTCCCCTTGCACGTCGTTACCGCGTGGTTTGGAAACAGTCAGCGGGTCGCACTCAGGCACTATCTACAAGTTACCGACGATGACTTTGAACGCGCGATCGGAGGCGGTGCAGAATCCGGTGCAAAAGCGGTGCAAAACACGGTGCAGCAACCAGCCGCACCGGAAAGCAGCGATGAGCAAGAAACGACACAAGCCCCTGATGACGCAGGGGCTTGTGCGAATTCCGACGATTCATTGCTAGAGCTTGCGGGAACTCAAGGCGGAGGGCACGGGATTCGAACCCGCTTCAAATTCTGAAGTAAACGATAACACGTGCTGTATTTACGTCAACTGCGATGAGGGCTGCGCTGTAAATGCGCTGCATTCTGATTTCCTCAAATGTCTCGAAATGGCATTAAATGACACCGATCTGCAAAGTCTCATTGAAGCATGGGAACGGTTGCCAAATGAGATTCGCAAGGCGATCGCAGTGTTGATTAAGGCTAACGAAACAAGATAAAGTTAATAGCAGTTCCTTCAATTCTTCAAAGCGAGCCTGTACTTCCGCCCATGTCGGCGGCACACCTGCTTTAGTCGACATAGTTTGTGCCTTTCACTATCAGAAATGATGTTTCATTTGCGCTATGCGTCACCAACAGCGTCGGTTTTTCGCCGGCATGGAGATGGTGGTGATTGCGCGGATCGTTCGCGGAAATGACGATCCAGCAATTGCTGCCACGCTTTCTGCGGCCGCATACCCACAAGCAGCCGCCACAATGATTATTCCCATCCGCAGGAGAATTTAATTCTCAATATCCCGACCCAATCACAGAGAAGGTCTACGAGCCGTTCTTCCGAGACTGGGCCGAGCGGTTTTCGCGGCTGCGCATTCTTCAGCAAGGAAAGGTTCACGTTTACCTGGTCTATATCGCGCTGATGGTCGTGTTGGCCTTGGCCTGGGTGCCGATTCGCAAGTTATGGGGTTCGCCATGAGCGGAGACTTGATCCTCCTGGGAATCGTCATCGCTGCGTCGAGCGGGCTGACGGGCCTTTGTTTCGAGCGGACGTCAACGTGCGGACAATGGTTGACAACAGCGTTGGCCACGATCGGGGCAGCGATTGGCTTGGCAGGTGTTGCAGCGTTTTGGGTTACGAGCGACAGTTCGCCAATCGTCCAGGCGTGGGCAATTCCCGGCGGCGAATTTAGTATTGCGGTGGACGGGCTGTCGGCAGCGCAGAACAGAAGATACGACACTCAAGCCGTGAAAATTGAGCCCATTCTTTTGGTTTTTCTGAATCTTTAACCCAGCGCGATTGTATCAATTTGGTGAAGGTGCTGGCACTGCCTCAATCCCTTGCGACGACGGTAGCGGGCCACCGATGGCACGTTTCAGCGATGCGACGCGCTGGTGATATTCTGCCAATACCTCTTGATGTTTCTCGCGCACATCGATCAATTGGCGTTGAGCGACCGCCAAGTCGAGGAAACTCGATTTACCCACATCATAATTGGATCGGGCTGCGGCGACATTTTGCTCAGCGATAGGGACTAATTTGTCGGTGTACAATTTCAGAGCTTGCTGGCTTTCGTATACCTCAGCGTAGGCTTGCTGGACTTCGTATTGAATGTCTAGAAGTTTCTGATCGTATTCCGCCCGTTTCTGATTCACTCGGTCATCGGCCTCACGGACTCCGGCGCTGAGCCGCCCATAGTAAATCGGCAGGTTCACTCTGGCTCCGACTTCGCCGCGCAAATCACCCTGGGTGCTTGCTGGCTGCCAGTAGGTGTCGTAATGGCCGTATACCTCTGTGTCGGGATAGTATTGCTTCTGCGCCAAACAAAGATCGGCCTGGCGTGCAACAATTTGGCTGGCAAGCGACGCCAACTCAGGACGCTGGCCTGCGGCGATTTGTTGGAGTTGATTCACATCCGGTAAGCCGTCGGTAAATGAAAGTTGCCTCGGCGGTGGCGGCAGGGCTGTATTTGTTGGTTGGTGCAGCAGTGTATTGATGCGTGCCATTGCCACCGTTTTCATCCGCTCCAGCTCAAGCTGCCGGCGCTCAAGTTGCGTAAGTTCCACGTCAGCTTGCAGAATGTCTTGTTGGGTGACTTGATTGGCACGATATTTCGATTGCGCGGTGTCACGGAATTGGCGCATCACATCTGTATTCCAACCGAGTAAGTCTCGTTGACGGGCTACGAGATAGTAATCGTAGAATGCCAGTTCAGCGGTTTCGATCAAGCGCAAGCGAGCATCCTCTGCGTCCGCATATGCAGAACTCGCATCAGCTTTCGCGGCCCGACCCCGTGCAGCACGTTTGCCGAACCAGGGAAACTTTTGCGATAATTCAAGAGTGTATGCGCCTTCGACCGTGCTTGATCCAAGTGACGCCGGTGCCAAATTAGCGTTGAACATCGGATCGTCCAGCGCAACGACCTGGGGATAACGCTCGGCGGTGGCCTGGGCAGCGGCCATCATCGCTTGCAGCGAAGGATTTCGAGCCTGCACTTCGGCCACGAATTCAGCCAAACAGAATTCCATTTGCGCAGGAGCTTGCGGAAGTGATTCGGCCCCCTGCACTACATTTTCAGTTGGCTGCTGATATGACACTTGGGCAACCGTGGGATAGACGGCAGATATACCGTCTGGCGGTAACGGCAACACAGCAACCGCCTGTTGTTGCAATGATGTGATCGATGGTTTTTGTACGGCAATGGTCGGTGTAACAGGCATGGCGCGCGAGTCGTCTGGCGACGTGTTCACCACCTGATGCGAACAATTCGAACATGTTTGCGTGGTGCGACATCCAGCCATGATTGCCGCTACGCAAACGCAGAATCCCACCATTCGGACAAGCGACATGACGCCTCCATGCGTTCAAGGCGGGCCGGGTTAGGCTGGCGGGTTAGCGTGAAGCGCGTCGGAAACGACTGCGCTGTCAGGATTCATCGTCACGACCGTGCAAATCGTATGAACAAATGTCGAGAATGCGACCTTTAGTTAGCGGCGCTTCGCTCTGAGCTACGGCAAAGTCTGCCCATTTGTTACGCATTAAGGGGCACATCAAGGCGGCGAGTCGCTTGGTTTGGCATCCGTGATTCAGCGCTTAAATCTATCCAGTGCAAATGGTTGCGATATGGACGCTTTGTAAATCACAGCGCAATTCCGACTTGGCATACCGCTAGCTAATGCAGGGACAGACCCCTATGTGACAAAGACTGTATAGCGGACGAAACTCATTATGCCCCATCGGCTAAGCATATCGACAGCCATCTTCGTTATGGCCGTCAGCCTTGCGGGGCAAAGATTACTGGGCGCGGACGATCCATCCACCTGTAAGTGCCCGGCCAATTGCTTATGCTGTGAAAAATGTTCTCGCTGCGGTAAGTGGTACGTTGTCGAAACCGAAAACTTCCAAGCGTGTTGCCTTGATTCGCAATCGACCGCGAAGCTGTTGGCAAAAACCGCTGAGGCTCTCCGCATAAGCTTACAAACGAAATGGCTTGGCGACGATTCCCAAAAAACATGGACACCCAAGTGTCAAATCGTACTGCATCCGAATCTCGACAGCTACATCAGCGCTTGTGGACGCGGAAGTGAGCATACGGTCGGCTCATCACTGGTCAAAGCCGAAAACGCAAGAATTGGCAGCCGACGAATTGATCTACTAGGAGATCGCCCATATTTCTTGACAGCCGCTTTGCCGCACGAACTTACTCACGTTGTGATAAAAGATTGTTTCCCTTCGATTACTGTGCCACGCTGGGCTGATGAAGGAGCGGCAATACTGGCCGATACCGATGCTAAGCAAGGCCGCCATCAGAAAGACCTCGAAGCTGCACTCGTCCGCAACACAACTTTTGACCTCGCCGCACTTATGACGATGGAAACGTATCCTCGCCCGGAGCGTGTTGGAACATTCTATGGTCAAAGCGCGTCTTTGGCGGAGTATCTGATCGACCAAAAGAAGCCGGCTCAATTTGTAGTATTCATTCAGCGGGCAACCGCGGAAGGCTATGATGCTGCTCTTCGTGAATGCTATGGCATTTCCGACGTGCGAGAATTGGATCGCCAGTGGCGGCGGCACATAGATTCAATTGCGACCGCAAAATCAGGTTACGGCTCTACTGTGTTAGCCTCGAAATAACCACATTGCTAGTCATCGAATAAGTGGACGACTGTTGCTAGGTATGGTACGACGGTCTGTTACCCAGCTAGGATTCGCCAGAATTTGCTAATAAACCACGGAATAATTGGCAAACTTTAGGCAAACTAATGAAATGAAAGGTTTTATGCCGAACAGGATCAATGATTAGCGAACTGTAACCGAGGATCAGTTTTGACATCTAAACCAGCGACCCATAGAATTTGGGCGTTCTGACCTGCGCAACAGGTGTTCGTTTATGGCTGGCAAATTCCTCAATCGCTTGATCCGTCGTCGCTTTCAAGCGGCGGTGATTTGGGCGATGGTGCCTGTTGCGTTGATAAATGGTCGAATGGTTTCTGGCTGCATGAGTCCGACCGGGCACTTTGAGCCTGGTTGTCATTGCCAAGCCATGCAGGAAGCGAGTGCCTGCGGCCAAACGAAAACCAATATGCCTTGTCAGTGCCATTGTACTTGCTGCCACGGAGGCATGTGCTGTTGTTACTGCAAAGGCAAAACGAATTGTTGCAATTCGGTGGCAAGCAATGCAGTCCGCGTTCACGGCGATGGCGTGCAAAGCGGCGACCATTGCCGGCCATTTTCGACATATGCTGTGACCCCGGTCGTCAAAACAGCCATGCAGGTTGCGGATGTGCATCAGTTGGCGGACATGGCTGTGGTTTCGGTCGATCTGCCATTGTCCGCAATATGGACAACCTTCACTCAGATTACTGAGTTAAATACCGGGCCTCCGCCCGACAATCTTGTTGTCGCTCTACATCGTTTTCTGATTTGATTCTTCCGCGCGGCAACTTTCTCTTTGCCGCGCTAGCACGACGCAACTACGCGACGCTGATAGGCTGCCAAAAACAGTCTGCATCACGTGCTGATAGTGCGTTCGTCTCCTCCGACTTGGTGGAAATCGGCTCGCCGAACTCTGCAAGTTGTCAGTCTAAGCTCAGGTTAAACCCTGAATGCAAACTGATTTTCGACTGCTTTAGTTTTTGGCTGACCCGACGTGGGTCGGCATCTCATTAAGGTTTTCAACAAAAGGCGGTGCAATATGAACACACACTTCAAAAATGGTTTGATGGTGGCGGTTGTAACAGGACTGTCAATCACGGCAATTGGTAGCGCGATGGCACAAAGTTACATGGATGGTAGTTCTAAAATGCGCGGCGACTACGGCCAGATGTCGCGCAGCCAGTTGCGGCCAACGTATCAGGCAGCTGCGCCGGCGCAGCAGCGAAGCTTCTCGTACGAGCCTACTCCGGTGACTGCTCAACCCACACAGCCGGGCAGTGCGCAAGGTAGTGTGGCTCAAAGAAGCACGCAGACCTATCGCGCTTATTCTTACGAACCTAATGCTGGAACGTCGAGTGGCACGATGCGAAGCCGATCCGGTTCGACCCCATTGTGGGCATTGCCGAAGAGTGATTCACGCAAGTTCGGTGGTCAGTAAGTAATGTGACTCCGTTGTGTCCCGGTCTGGCAAATCGCCAGACTGGGACTTTTGTAATGGGTGTTGTTCCCGCTGTTTCGTTTCGCCAAAAATGAGGATTTCCCATGACGAAGATTTTTCTCGCCAGCGCAATCTTGTTGTCTCTTGTCGCATTGATCCGGGCTGCTGATCCGGCCAAGTCGGACACCAATAAAACAACGTCGGCGACCTATCTGATTACAGGTCTGCACTGCCCGCCGTGTACTTCGACTGTTGAGAGGTCATTAAGCAAGGCGCCTGGCATTCACTCAATCAAAGTCGATTGGAACACAAAGAATGCCAAAGTCGAGTTCGATGAATCGACTCTGCCGGCCCAGAAAGTGGCTCAATTGATCGCTGCCACCCCGCACATGATGGGACCGAGTATGCACTACGACAGTTGGTTGGCGCTGAAAGCCGCCGATGTAAAAGATGATGCGACGGCAAAGGCAGCCAAAGAGGCCCTGGGCAAAGTGGCAGGCGTAAAGAAGGCGGAAGCGTTTCCGGCTCAGCACATTGTCGAGATTCAATTTGCTTCTGATGGAACCGCAACCAGCGCTCAGTTGATCGAAGCACTGGCAAGCGCCGGCATCCACGCGGAGAACTACTAAGCGACCAATGAGATAGATTGGGGCAGCCGTGCCGGGTTGGCGGGTTAGCGCCTGTTTTGGCTGGCTCGTGTCACGGCTGCCCTTTACTTCTCCTGGAGCAAACACGGTTCAAATAATCAGTTTTCAATCTGTTTGATTTAACGGCGAGTATTCCCATGTACCAAGACGACAATGGCCACCCGGATGGTCCGGCTGAACGAATTCCCAATTTCAGTGATGAAGGTGGCTTGCGCGCCCCTCCTCACCTTAAAGGTTGGCGAAAGGCATGGTGGTGGTTCGACTTTATTGTCCTGGTGAACCTGGCGCGGTTGCGGTTCATCGCCATCCTGGTGGTAATCGGCGCGATCATCCTGCATTGGGACACGCTCGCTGCTTACTACGACAAGTGGACGCGCCCTGAAGGCGCTACGGATGTCGCCGGCGCTGACTCCGGTTATGAATACTATTGCCCCATGCACCCGTCCATTGTGCGTGACAACAACAAGGAAGTCTGTCCGATCTGCTTCATGCCCCTAACCAAGCGTAAAAAGGGAGAAGCTACTGCGAAGGCGCTACCAGCGGGCATAGTCAACCGTGTGCAACTTTCGCCCTATCGCGTAGTTTTGGCCGGCGTTCAAACCTGGCCAGTCCAGTATGTATCGCTGACCAAGGACATCAAGGCAGTTGGCTACATTGAATTCAATGAGCGTGGACAAAAAACGGTCGCCGCTCGCAGTGCTGGCCGGATCGACAAGCTATATGCCAGCGAGACCGGGCAAATGGTTAACGCGGGCGATGATTTGGCTCTGATTTACAGCCCTGATTTAATGGTTACCATCCAAAACCTGATTGAGGCAAAGCACAGAGGTAACAATGACCTCGTTGAAAGCGCCCGCGCACGCCTGAAATTGTTGGGCATTGACGATCAGCAGATCGACGAATTCTTGGCGGCCAACAAGGTCGATACGCATGTGCGAATTCGTTCGCCACTCAGCGGGCACGTCATCAACAAGTACGTCAAGGAAGGACAATACGTACAGGAAGGGATGCCGCTATATGATGTCGCCGATCTCTCAACGGTGTGGATTCAGGCCCAGGTTTACGAAGAGGATTTGTCATCGCTGCCCGCAGGCTATGAACACGGCCCGAAAGACCCTAATGCGCCCGGACTGGAAGTTACCGCAACCACGCGGTCATATCCCAACGAGCCGTTTCACGGCAGATTGTCTTTCATCTATCCACACGTCGATCAAGACTCGCGCACGATTACTGTGCGGTTTGAATTGGCAAATCCGGGTCACAAGCTGCGACCGGGCGGTACGGCAGAAGTCGCCATCAAGATTCTGCCGAAGGACCTGCCGGCACTGGCCGATGCCACCAGTGATCCGCACGGTAAGGAAATGCTAGAGCAAGGCAAGGCGCTGGCGGTGCCTGAAAGCTCGGTCATCGACACTGGCAATCAGAAAATTGTTTACCGCCAGTCAGAGCCAGGGGTTTATGAAGGTGTTGAAGTGTCACTGGGACCGAAAATGACCAATCCCGATGGAGCGGTTTTCTATCCGGTTCTGCACGGCTTACTGGAAGGCAATTTGGTGGTCACCAGCGGATCATTCCTGGTCGATGCTGAAACGCGACTTAACCCGGCGGCTGGATCGATCTATTTCGGCAATTCCAGCGGCTCGAAAGACACTTCGAGTGTAAGTAATGTCCGTCCTTCAACGCCGGATGACCCGAACGCGAAAATCAAAGCCGCACTCGCCAAACTCTCGGACGAGGACCGCAAGCTGGTTGAAGCTCAAAGGTTCTGCCCCATTCTGACAAGCAACCAACTCGGCTCAATGGGTCCGCCGGTGAAGGTGATGGTCGATGGCCAGCCAGTGTTTCTCTGCTGTAGTGGTTGCAAGCAAAAGGCGCTGGATAATCCCACGGAGACATTGGCTAAAGTTGCCGAACTAAAACAGAAAACGTTAGCCGAACCCGCTGGGCACGACGCTGTCGCTGCTCCTGCACCAACGATGGCAGAAAAACCGGAAATACCTTCGGACGCCGTGAAGGAATCGGAAATCAAAGAGGCGCTAGCGAAACTTTCGCCGGAAGATCAAAAGCTCGTCGAGTCGCAGCGATTGTGTCCGGTAACGAAGAATCGTCTGGGCTCGATGGGCGCTCCGTTCAAGTTGATGATTGAAGGCGAGCCAGTGTTTCTGTGCTGTGATGGCTGCAAAGACGAAGCCCTCAAGGACCCGAAAGCCACACTGGCCAAGGTTGCCCAGTTAAAACAAGCGAATTCAGCGAGCAAGTGAGCAATTCAAATGATTGAACGCATCATCGAACTTTCGATCCGCAATCGGTTTCTGGTGTTGATCGCCGCCGCGGCGCTGACCGTGGCCGGCATTTATGCCACGCTGAACACACCGGTCGATGCCATTCCTGATCTTAGCGAAAATCAGGTGATCGTGTTCGCGGACTGGATGGGGCGCAGCCCGCGTGAAATCGAAGATCAGGTTACCTATCCGCTTTCGCTCAAGTTACAGGGCTTGGCCGGGATCAAAGCCGTGCGGTCGTCGTCGGAATTCAACTTCTCGATGATTACGTTGATCTTCGACGACAACGTGGATTTCTATTTTGCGCGTGAACGTGTTACTGAAAAACTCGGCCAAGCAAACACCTACTTGCCGCCTGGTGTCGTGCCATATTTGGCTCCCGATGCCACGGCGCTGGGACAGATTTTCTGGTATACGGTGGAGGATAGTCCGAGTAACCCGATTGATTCAGGCCGCCTCTGGGCGCTGAACAAGTTCTACATCGCGCCCGGATTGACGTCGGTTCGGGACGGCGGCGTGGCTGATGTCGCTGTGGTTGGCGGCACGCCGTTGGAATACCAGATCGACGTGCGGCCCGATGATTTACGTGCCTATGGTATCACACTCGGCGAGCTTTATGCGGCGGTGGGCAAGAGCAACATGCCCGCTGGCGGCGGCGTCGTTCAGAAAAACAACGCCGAGTACATTGTCCGCGGTGTCGGCTGGATCAAGGACAAGCAAGACATCGAAAACACTGTCATCAAGGAAATCAAAGGCACACCGATTTATGTTCGCAACATTGCTTCGGTGCAGCTTGGCACGCAGTTTCGTCGTAGCGTGTTTGAAAAAGATGGGGACGAAATGACAGGCGGTGCGGTGCTGATGCGCCACGGTCAAAATCCGCTGACGGTGACCGAGCGCGTCAAAGAGAAGATTGAAGAGCTGCAACCAGGCTTGCCGGCGGGTGTGCATATCGTGGCCGCTTACGACCGAACGCGGCTGATTCATGGAGCGATTCACACGCTGACCGAGGTGATGGGCCACGAAATGCTCATTGCTTCCATCGCTATTCTGCTCATCCTAATGCACTTCCGCAGTGTGTTCGTGATCTGTGTCACCCTGCCGCTGGCCGTGCTGTTTTCATTCCTGGTGATGTGGGTCCTGCGAACGACCGGCATTATCGACATTCAGGCCAACATCATGTCGCTGGCGGGGATTACAATTTCGATTGGCATTTTGGTCGATCAGGCCATCGTGATGACGGAAAATGCCACGCATGAATTAAAGCAGCACTTTGGCGATAGAAAGGTAACCGGCGACATCCGGGAAATAGTGATCAAGCCCTGCCGCACAGTCGGACGGCCAATCTTTTTCTCCGTGATGATAATGCTCTTGTCGTTTATTCCTGTGTTCATGCTCAGCGGGCGCGAGGGGAAACTATTTCACCCCTTGGCGTTCACCAAAAGTTTCGCCATGATCGGAGTGGCGCTCATTTCGGTCACGCTGGTGCCGGCGCTGATACCGACATTTATCAAAGGACGCCTGCGAAGTGAAGAAGAAAATCCCATTGTCCGTAGTTTCATCAACATCTATAAGCCGTTGCTTACCTGGGCGTTACCCCGGCGAAATCTCGTGATGTGGATGTTCGCCGTTTTGTTGATATTGGCTGCCGGTATGTTCCCGCTTCAATCGGTAGTTGGTCAGGGCGCGTCGGAACAAGCGTGGCAAACGGCGTTTTTATTAGTCTTTGGTTTAGTATCCTCACTGACAGTGATCTTCATCAGGGGCAACCGCGAGCACAGTGCTGGCGCGGGGCTGCTGTTGCTGCTAAGCGGCTGCGCGTTGATGGCCCTAGCCGGAAGATTCGCATGGTTGTGGA
>DASRSD010000021.1 GCA_035656635.1 Pirellulales bacterium | reverse complement strand
TGCCGCACGCCCGGGTCATTGCCATCGAAAGCGAACGGGAATTCGGGCTCAGCGTCATCGAACGGCTCGATGGGGAATTAAAGCGCCGCGGCGATTTGTACCGCAAAGTTGGCGCACAAGATATCGCCGGTTATCGCGCGGCCGCCGGCGCCAATTCGATGCCGCGCATCATGCTCATCGTCGACGAGTTTCAGGAACTGTTCACCGACGACGACAAGCTCGCCCAAGATGCCGCTTTGCTGCTGGACCGCCTGGTGCGGCAAGGCCGTGCCTTTGGCATGCACGTGCTGCTGGGATCGCAAACTTTGGGAGGCGCATACAGCCTGGCCCGCAGCACGCTGGGGCAAATGGCCGTCCGCATTGCGCTGCAGTGCAGCGAGGCAGATGCCCATTTAATTTTGAGCGAAGAAAACTCCGCCGCACGGCTTCTTTCCCGCCCCGGCGAAGCCATTTACAACGATTCCAACGGCACGGTGCAAGGCAACCATCCGTTCCAAATTGTGTGGCTGGGCGAAAGCCGCCGCGAAGAATATCTGGCAGGGTTGCGCAATCTCACCGAGCAGCGCGTGGCGGAGCAAACGCTCAAGCCGCAGCCGGCGCCAATTGTGTTTGAAGGAAATTTGCCGGCCGATATTCGCAACAATCGCGGGCTGAACGAATTGCTCCGGGCTAGCGATTGGCCGGTTCGCTCCACGCCGGTGCATGCCTGGCTGGGCGAAGCCATTGCCATTAAAGATCCCACCGCCGCCGTCTTCCGGCCACAAAGCGGCGACAACTTAATCATTGTCGGCCAGCGCGCCGAAACGGCCATGGGCATGCTCTCCTCGGCGCTCCTCAGCCTGGCCGCGCAGCATCGTCCTCGTCCGCAAGGCGCGTCCGCAGCCAGCTTGGCGGCCGGCAGCCCCGCGAAGTTTTATGTTTTGCAGCACGATCCGCCGGCCGATTTGCCCATCGACCAACCCTGGGCAGATTACCGCGGCGGCCTGGCGGCACTTTCCACCATGCTGCCGCATCCCATGCAGTCGGGCGGACGCCGCGAATTGCCCGCCATCGTGGCCGAAATTGCCCAGGAAGTGGAACGCCGGCAGCGGTCCGACGATCGCCAGGCGGCGGCCCTGTATTTGTTCATTTCCGATCTGGGCCGCTTCCGCGATTTGCGCGACGACGGCGACATGGGCTTTTCTTTACGTGGCAATGAAAAAGCAGCGTCGCCGGCGCAAATGCTCGGCAACATTATACGCGACGGTCCCGGCGTGGGCGTGTACACCCTCATTTGGTGCGATTCGTTCATCGCTGTGCAGCGCTGCTTCAATCGCCAGGCCATGCGCGAATTTGCCCTGCGTGTGCTCTTGCAAATGAGCGCCAACGACAGCAGCCATTTGATCGATTCTCCCGTGGCCAGCAAGCTTGGCCCCAACGTAGCGCTGTTTCACAACGAGGAAGAAGGCCGGCTCGAAAAATTCCGCGCCTACGCCTGGCCCACCCTCGATTGGCTAGCCACCGTTCAAGAACGCCTCAACTCCCGCGTCCCCGCCGAAAACATGTAGTAGCGGCGGCATCGGGAAATTGAACCGCCCTTCTTCCCATTTAGCCCCCCGGGGTAGCGTCGGGGTGGCTGGGGTCGAACGAAGTGAGCCCCCAGGCGCCGGAAATCCCAATGACCAAGTCCCAATGACTAATAGTGATCCGAGAATTGGTCATTGGTGCTTGGTCATTCGTCATTGGCAGCTCCGGAGCTCGCTTCGTTGGACTGCATGGGTGCCATTGCTGGCCCGGGCACCGTCCGCTGAAGGAGGATGGTCGCAGCAGTGAATGTGGGTTCAATCGCCGCTCGACCGATGAAGCTTAAAACAAGCTTACTAATTTAAAAATCTGCAGACCATTTGTGGATTGTGGGCAGCGCCGAATCGGGCTTTACATCAGCTTGCATATGAGTGCTGGCCCTCAAATATTTCCAATCGATGGCATTTGAGCAAGCCAACGCTGAGGCAGTCAACGTGCAAGCTGCCATTCGGAAAGACACTGCTGGACGAGCCGAGGCCGTCCGGGAATTCCAACCGTCGTTTTTCGAGCTGTAGGAGGCGTCTCGCGACACCCATGCGTCGCCAACTAGCAAAGCTATCGTGAAATCTTCGGCGACAGGAGTCGCCTCCTACATTTGAATTCCCGGACGGCCTCGGACGAGCAAGCAGTGGCACCCTTGCATTCCAATCTTGTCGCACAACCCGAGCTCCAACCTCTGAGCCGGTTTTGTCAGTATTTAGGCGAATTCTCAGGAATGGAAGGGGGGGATTGCTTGACAGCTGGCTCCCCAATGGCCACACTCGCACTGGACTTGCGCTCCCCGGATAGTTCGAGGGTCACAGCAGCGCTTCGCCGAATAAACGGCAGCGATACTCAGCCATCTCTATTTTTATCTGACTTGCCAGAAGGCGTCGGTGTCTTCCCGATTGGGTTGACGATAGTCATGCCCGGCGGGAGAAGACGCCGGTGCCTTCTTTGTTTTGATGCGACGCCGGGCACGACGCCCGGACCGCCTGAGCAGGAGAACACTAATTATTACTACCACCACTCGACTCGATCAAGAAACAGGACGCTTGCGCTCCGCCATTGCCGGTGGAATCTGAGCGTTCTTTTTCTTTTCAGCCCAAAAAACCAATCCACTGATATCCAATTTGGAGAGTCCTATAATGACCGCATCTTCGCTTCGCTTTCCTTCTTCTGTTTCTGCGGGATGTCTGTGCAAAGCCGTACTATTTGTCGCAGGTTTGGCCCCATTTCTCGCGCCGTCGGTCGCCCGGGCCGATCTGTATGTCGTGGACGGCGACCTCATCGATCGCTTCAACAGCTCTACCGGCGCGATCGTTCAAACGAATGGACAAGACACTTTCACGAGCCTCGTCAGTTCCACGGGAATCACCGCAGGCCCCGACGGCCTGATTTATGTCGCCACTACCGATCCCAGCTCCAATCCAGGTTCTCCTGTCGTCAATCGCTACAACGCCGCCACCGGCGAGCAGGTCGGCGGCAGTCCGTTCATTCCCTTCGTCAATGGCGCAGCCCAACTGAGCGACGCGCAGGGAGTCGCTTTTGGTCCCGATGGTCATTTTTATGTTGCCGACGAGGGGGACAATG
>DASRSD010000020.1 GCA_035656635.1 Pirellulales bacterium | reverse complement strand
TCACCCGTATCACAGGCGGCAAGTACGTCTCGACGAAACTCCCTCGAATACGGTGCCACAGCAACCTCCTTGTTCAAGTTGCTGCGTAGCTTAACTAATTTGCCGGCATGGCGCTAGAGCTAGATGAAGAGCGCTCTAGTGTCTGGTGTTCGGTGTCTGGTGCCTAGTGTCTGGTGCCTGCGCACTCGTACGCCTTTTATCGTTGCATAGCATTTACAAAATAGCCGGAAGGCCACGCCTTCCCGAGGCGCATCTAACAGGTGGTCAATTCAGTGGTGGTTCTCCGGATGCTGTGAGCATCCGGCTATTGCCAGACCACCAGACCACCAGACACCAGACACCAGGCTACCAGCCACCAGACGACCACCACTTCACTCCGTTGTTCTTCCGGTCGCTATGTCGAACTCGGAAATCGCCGGCACCAGCATTGCCGCCGTGGTCAGGCCGTAGGTGAAGGCCACGATCAAAAACACTCCCAGGGTTTCTCCCTGCAAAAAGGCGGTAATCGCCACGAACGTGAGCATCGGCAACAAGAAGGATGCCAGGCCAATGGCTTGCGACGGATTCCGCGCCCCCAGCGCCACAAACAGTCCGGCGCTGCCGCCAATCATAAACGCCAAAAACGGCGCCAGTTGCAGTTCGTAAGAGCCGCTGAACGAAACCATAATTCGCATGCACGTTGCCACGCCGATGAACAGGAAAAACACGGTCCCCAGGCTGACCGCCACCGCGCTGCGGCTATTGGCGTAAGCCAGGCCGGAATGAACGCCCAGCGTCGCCACGAACACGTACATCAGCACCAGCCCGGCCAGCAAATACAACAGCGGTTCCAGCGCCAGCGCGCCGGTCCACCACACATAAATGCACAGTGCCAGCGGCAACAACACAATTTCTTTGGCCACGTAGAACACGCCCCCCAGCTTTCCCCAAATGAATTCCGAGGGCGTAATGTCGGTAACCAGCAGTAAATCGAGCGCGCCCAAATCGCGCTCCGTAGTAATCGACGTGACCGCGAGCGCATTCACCAGCACCAGGCTCAACACCAAAAGCGGCAACAGCACCAACGGTAAATTAGCGGCTGCTGCCGGCGATGCGTGCACTGATGCTTGCACTCCCCAGGCCGTGGCCGCGAACAAGGCCAAATACACCAGCCGCACGAAAATCACCTTGCGGCCGTAGGCCCAGGTGCACACTTCCCGCCACAACACCGGGTTATCCCACACCCGCCGTGCTGTTCCTGCCGCGGCATGAACCGAACGCGCTGCCACTGAAGGCACTGCCACTGAAGGCACTGCCACTGAAGGCGCTGCCACGGAAGGCGCTGCGACAACCTGGCCGGTCGGAGGCAAATCGCTGGTTGCGGCCCGGAATTCATCCCCATCCTCCAACTGCGGTCGCGCTTCCCGCGAGGGATTCCACACCCGCACCCGCATCATCGCAAATAAATTCACGGCAATAATAAATAGTACGCCCACCACCAAAAACAACCGATATGCAGATCCAAACCACGGCAGCGAATTGCCTGTGGCAATTTGCGGTTTGGCGGCCGCCAGCAGCGCTTGGCCCGGGCTTAGACCGGAGGTCCATTGAGCCACCGGCGCGCCCAGCCACTGGCCATGCAGCGCGCCGCTGGCCGCTACGACTTCCCAGCCGGCTAAAATCGCCAGCAGCAAGGCCGTAAGCGCCAACGTTTGGAATGTTTTTTCACGCCACAGCGCTATCATCGAGCCCACGCTGCCGGCCGCCAGCGCGCTAACCAATGTCACCACGAACACTCGGCCCATCTGCTCAAACGACACGCCGCCAAATAGCGCGGTGAACATAAAAAACGGCACGCTCGCCGCCAACAACATCAAGATGCTGAGCAGGCTGGCCAGCAATTTGCCGAGCACGAGCTCCGAATTCGACAAGTTCGTCAGCAACAGCAATTCCAGCGTGCGGCGATCTTTTTCCTGCGCCACGGCACTGGCCGAAACCAGCGCCGAGAAAAAAATCGCCAACACCAATTGCAACGGCGCTAAAAACTGAAACAGCGCCATGCCAAAGCGGGCCATATCGCCCACGTTCCGCACCTGCTGCATTCCCAACAACAGCAACCAGGCCGTGCACGTCAGCACCAATAGGCCCGCCACATACACCGCCGGCGCGGCATAAAACCGCACCCGCCGCGGCGCGGTAATCAATTCGCGAGTGAAAACGGGACCAATGAGCACGTTAATCCTTCATTTCATATCTATTTTGCGATTGTACCACGGCGGGCTTGAAACCCTATCGCAGCATGGGGACTGCGGACAAGGCCACATTGCCCGCCGAATGAATCAGCATCGGCCACAACAGGCTGCCCGACCGGGTGCGAACCAACGCCACCAGCGAGGCAAAAATCATTGTGTCGACACGAGCCAAAGGAACAATCAGATTCCCATGCTGGATGGCAACGTCGTGCCAAAATAGCAAGGAAGTGATGAATGCAGCCCCGCCATAGCGTAACCGGCAACTCATCGGCGAATGCCCGAACGCTCTTTCCAGCAAAGCCAACATGATGCCGCGAAACGTCAGCTCTTCTTCCATCGACGGCATGGTGGCTTGAAACAGGAGCTTATCGAGCGAAAACTTTTCGGCAGCGATGTAAAAACCGCCCAGGATGCCGATCGCCAGCCACATGCAGAAGATGCCCAGCGACAGCCGCCATGACCCCGGCGCTTGCCGCCAGCGCAGTCCCACATTTTGCCGCAGCCAAGGGAAGCAAACCAACAACAGACATGAAAAAAATATGCCGCAAGCTTTGTAAGACCAACCCCATTGCGATCTGCGGATTTGGAGAATTGGAAAATAATCGGGAAGCGAGACGGCCTGCAACTCCGCGAAGTAATACAAAGCGGTCAGCGCAATTAGTCCCCAAAAGATCCACTCTTTCACCGGCTGCTGCGCGGAGATATCGTGACCAGCATCCATTGGTAACGGAGATGACATGGGGGCAAACTCCGCGTAGGCTGATTCGGCGGTCAAAGGTTGCAAGGCTGCCGTGTTGTCGCACAACTTGCAGCATCGCAGACGGATAACGGCGAGTGAAAAAAGGTGGATTGGTACAGCCCGGCGGCGGCAGACACGAAGCATTGGCCATTGTACCATGTTCTGTTTTTAGATTGAGGGGCACTCATCGACCGGCGATGAGCTAGACGAATATCCACGCCAGATCAATCAAGCCTACAAAGTTCGCCGACGGAAAAATTTTCGGCACTTTTTAGGCCACTCATTTGGTATGCTATGCAAATCTCGGAGCGCGTAGCGCCGTTTCAACTCGAGATTTACTCGCCCGCAGCGATCAACACAAGCCGTCAGTAATCGTGAGAAAATACATGTTCGCGAACTTAAATTCATTGCCTTCTGTCTCACCAACACGCGCTGATCGATTGCAGGGGCGGCCCCCATGCTCGGCGATTTTGGGGTGTGCGCCCACGAGCAGCGGCAAGACAGGTGACAGAATCTCGGAGTTTTGTCTCGAAAATAAAAATCTCGTACGAATTCCTGTTCCGCAAAATTCGTCCCCTCGCTGCGCGATACCTGTGCCGCTAAACTTGTCGGACTCAACCAAGATTTGACCAATCACTTTTTCATCATTTCACCCCATCACCTGCTCACCCATTCACCACCCACCATGCTCGCCATTCATTGCCAACAACTGACGAAGCGCTACAGCGGGAAGCCGCCGGTGGATGCCGTGCGTGGGCTCGATTTGGCGGTGGAGCAAGGAGAGTGTTTCGGCCTGCTGGGGCCTAACGGGGCCGGCAAGACAACGACCATCGAAATTCTGGAAGGGTTGCTCGATGCCACTTCCGGCGAAGTGGAAGTGCTGGGTTATCGCTGGGGGCAGGATGACGATGAAATACGCCAGCGGATTGGCATTTCGCTCCAGGAAACGCGGCTTTCGGAAAAACTTTCGGTGCGCGAAACGCTCACGTTGTTTCGCAGCTTTTATCGGCGGGGAATTGACCCGCGACAAGCAATGAGCCATGTTTCGTTGGAGGAAAAAGAAAACGCTTGGGTACGCGATTTATCGGGCGGGCAACGGCAGCGATTGGCAGTGGCCTGCGCCTTGGTGGGCGATCCGGAATTGCTGTTTCTCGATGAACCGACGACGGGGCTCGATCCACAATCGCGCCGGCAATTGTGGGACATCATTCGCGGGTTTCGCCAGGCCGGACGGAGCGTGCTGCTCACCACGCATTACATGGACGAAGCGGAGCGGCTGTGCGATCGGGTAGCGATTGTCGATCATGGCCGCGTGATTGCTCTGGGCACGCCCCGCGAGCTGATCCTCAGCCTGGGCGGTGAACACGTCATTGAATTTACGATCGACGGCGCCGAACAAACTTCGGCCGATGTACGGCATTCCTACGCCGACTTGCCCGCCGTGAGCGACGTGCGGTTGGAGCAAGGTCGAATTTGCCTTTCCGTCAGCGAGCCCCACGTGGCCCTGCCGGCGCTGCTGGCCCGGTTGGATTCGACGAAACGCGAACTCACCGGGCTAACCACGCGCCACGCCAGTTTGGAAGACGTATTTGTGAAACTCGCGGGACGGCACTTATCGGAAGCAGATGAAACGCTTGCGGCTTAATCAGACTTTGCAATTCAACATTGAACTATGAACTCCTCCTCGGACAACACTCGACGTTACTGGCCGCTGGCCCAATTGATTGGCTGCCGGATGCGCGAGTTTTCGCGCGAGCCGGAAGCGTGGATTTGGACCTACGGATTTCCCATTATCGTGACGATCGCCCTGGGCATCGCTTTCCGAAATAAGCCGGCGACGCAAGTGGTGGTCGACATTGTAGAAAATCCTCTGGCCGTGGCGACGCAGAAAGCGCTTTCCGCTGAGAACAGCACGCAAAAGTTCAAAACAGAAATTGTGTCGTCCGACCAGGCTCAACTCCGCCTGCGAGCCGGAAAAACCGACATCGTGGTGACGGCCGATCAACCCAGCGATCAATCTGCCGCACACTATGAATACCGCTTCGATCCCACCCGGCCCGAAAGCGTGCTGGCCCGCAATGCGGTGGACGATCAGTTGCAGCGCGCCGGCGGCCGGCGCGACGTGGCGACCATTAACTCGGTGGCGGTGGACGAGCCGGGCGGGCGATATATCGATTTTCTGGTGCCCGGTCTGTTGGGCGTGAATTTATTGGGGGGCGGCATGTGGGGCGTCGGATTTGTAACCGTGGAAATGCGGATCCGAAAACTGCTGAAGCGCTTTCTGGCCACGCCAATGAAACGCTGGCAATTTTTGGTTTCGGTGATGTCCAGCCGGTTTATTTTTAGCGTGGCCCAGGCATTGATTTTATTGATCTTCGCCCGCTACGCATTTGATGTACCCATCCTTGGGAGCGCCTTGGCCGTGGCGTTTTTGATTGTACTGGGTTCCATCATGTTCTTCGGCATTGGGCTGCTGCTGGCCAGTCGCGTGAAAACGCAAGACGCCATTTTTGGCCTGATGAACCTGGTGCAAATTCCGATGTGGATCTTGTCGGGAATTTTTTTCTCCTCGGATCGGTTTCCCGACGCAATGCAACCATTCATTAAAGCCCTGCCGTTGACGCCGCTCATTAACTCGCTGCGGGCGGTAATGCTGGAAGGAGCCACGCTGTGGTCGCAGGCGGCGGAGATCGGAATTATGGCCGCTTGGGCGATTATCAGCTTCGCGCTGGCGTTGCGGTTGTTTCGCTGGCAGTGAGGAAGAACGATTAGGGAGCAGAATGATCGTGAAACAACTTGGCCACAACATCTGCCATTCGATAGCCAGCCAACGTGACGCGGACGTCGGCGAGCTTCTTGGCTTGCTGAATGTAATCGTCCGGCAAAACGGGAGCGGAATTTCGATCGGGGCTGCTTGCCAGCCGACCGTCCAAATATACCTTCGATTTGGCCAGCGCCAGGCTATCTTGAATCCAATTGGCGAAATCGGCCGTCGAGACATCTTCCTCCTTGGGGTCAAGCTCCGCTTTCGGATGCTGATCTTGCAACTCAATGGCCAACTTGCGGATGTCGCGTGTATCTTCCGAGCCGCTTACCAGGCCATCCCAAAAGAAGTGCAACTTTACCGGCCGGCCGTCGGGTTTGGCGCGGATGAATTGCTTGTTGCCCCCTTGGTCACCGTCGGGATACTCCGTGCTGTACAAACTCGTGGCGTGCAGCGGCATGTGGCAATCGCCAATCAGATGCATGACCCAGCACAAAGCTACCGCTTTTTCGGGAGCCGGTACGTCGCCTTTCAAAATATCAACATTGCTGCGAAACGCCGTTTCGATGTTGGGATCTTTCACCTCGGCGGTTTGCACCGAATCGGGCTGGCCGGGAGGCTTGTACGCGTAGTCGATGTAATGCCACTCTGGATGGTTGTAATCGGGATTTCCACGAATGTCATCAGGCCAGCGGCACGCCAACATGAACAGCGCTTGGTCGCGATCGGCGGGATCGACTTTCTCCAATTGTCTGGCCCAGCGAATTTCATAATGCGGATGCTGCTTGAGCAAGGCAATGGCAGCGGCGAGCGCCTGTGGATCGCTCTGCGAAAGAACATTGTAAGCAATGGCGCCAGTCGTCATGTGCCCGCTAAAGTTCCAGGCATATGCAACCGTGGCGGCGAGCAACGCAACCAACAGCGCCAAACCCAGCGAACCAGCACGTTTCATCGGCGACCTTCTCTTGCCCCAAAACACAACTGCGATCGCGTTGTGGGAGTGACTCTGCACACAACTGCGATGGCCAATTGCCGGTACCCTTTTAGTATGACCAAAGCTGACTGCATGAGCCAGATGCCGCCGATTAAGATTTCTTCCCCACGATGTAGAAGCGTAAGGCTAGGAAATCCTACCGATTGCCTGCTGGAGAACAACAATCTAAATCGAGAAACATGTCGTCGAGGGTTTCCAACTCAGATGATTTGGAGACTGCAATCGCATTCAAATTTGGCCGCCGCACGCGACGCGTTGACCAGTCGCTCAAGAACTGGTCAACCAATGCGGGCGTCTTTTGCACGGTCGAATAAGGTACATTCGCGGATTCCGAAAATTCTGGGAAATAAACACCCGATGGAACTTGATCGTATTGCAGAGCAAAGTCGGAATCATTGGCTGGCGTGTTTGATTGCGCCGCAATGGAATTGCCGTTCAGCGGGCCAGCGGACGTCAATCGCACACCTGCTTTGGCGGTTGTGGAATCATTCGATGCCTTTAATACTACGCTCGGAGAAATCGATGGGAAGATCGTCGACTGATCAACGAAAGAATTTGTGACTTCCAGAAAACTTGTACTTTCCATAGGCTGGGAATTGATTGCGCCATTACGGGATGAGGTTGTTGTGCCGACGGGCGATGCTATCAAGCTGACAGGCTGCGGAACGGGATTTATACGCTCTGTTGGAATACTAGCGGAAGTCAGGCCACCGCTGCCTTTACCGGCACTGTCGCCACTTTCGCTTCCACCACCACTGATAAGCAAATTGATCAATGCCTGAATATCGATGTTGTTCACTTTGCCATCGCCGTTCACATCGCCCAGATATTCAAGGTCTGCATTCGAGAGATGATTGTTTGTTTGATAAGTAGCAAGGCCAATCAGCGCTTGCATACCGGCCACAAGGTCGGAGGCATTTACCGAATGATCGAGATTAAAATCACCTTTGGGATAGGTGCCGACGGTTACTGTAACGGTCACAGCGTCGCTCACGGTGGACGAATCGATGCCATAGATTTCTGTGACCCGATAATGATATTGTGTGCCGCTCGTCACTGAGGTATCCGTGTAACTTGTCGCGGCATTTGGCAACACAGCAAGTGCCGTCCAGGTTACACCGTCCGACGACCGTTCGATTTGTGTTTCGGATTCGGTATCATTTGAATTTCGCGTCCAGGTTAAATGCACAGTGCTCCCATTTGCAGTGCCCGTTAAATTTGTAGATTGATGAAGCACGGGATTTAACAATCCGTAGCCCGTAATCGTGCCTTGCATATGGCCTGTGATCCCTGAACCACCGCCGGTACCAACGTACACCATTCCATTAAACACGGTGGGGATACTGGATTTGACTCCCGTTGCATTATCTACGCCACCGGTAAGAGTGTCGGTGATATTTGAACCTTGTTGGACAATTGTCCAATTGCTATTGAACATTTCGCTCACTATGCCGGTGGCTGAGACATCGTATGCGACCAGCGCATCGCTTCCCGATTGCTGAACGACGGTATTCCAGATGATTCCATTTGCCAGACCGTTTGAGGAAATACTAGCAGTGGTGCCGCGGCCTCCAAAATCATTTGCAGATGTAAAAATCGGCGTGGGCTGAATACCTGTGTGCGGCGTCGAAGTGAAGAAGAAATCCGCAGCAATAAAACCTTGTTGCGGCGATTGCAACGTCCCGACGGAGCCTGCCCCCAAGCCGACGTAAAATTGACCATCGAAGTACGACGGGGTGTCGTACCCTTTATCCGTTTGATTGTTGGCCAAGGTTCCTGGATTGCCGTTGGCTTCGAAATAATAGTATTCGCCTAATACTCGATCGTAAGGAGCGGGATCGGCATTGGTCGATTCGTTTCCATCGACGACATACTGCGTGTTGTAACCGCCGAGGTTGTTGGCATCGATCAAATAAATCCGGCCTTCTTTGCCAGCGGTTACCAATAGTGGATCGCCATTAGGTGCTGTCGTCGAACCAGCGCCAATGGACGGGATCAGCATTACACCGCCGGTACCGATGTCTTCATCGTTCTTGTTGAGCTCAAATACATTTGACGGCGTGAAATAATCGATCACCTTCAGTCCATATCCATCAGCATTATATCCGCCGTCGGGATTGTAGGTGCCATTGGGGCTATGAATGATTCCGGTAGCCAAACTGACATTGTTTTGCGTGGTATTAGGATCGAATTGCAATTTGAGCAGCGAGTCACCGTAATCATCGTCCAGAGGCATTTGCACGACGTGGCCATTGTCCGTAGAAGTATATGTCGAGTTGAAATTGGCAGCAGTCGGATTGAAGACGCCATTTCCTGCAAAAACATAAAGATACGTTCCATCGGTCGCAATTGTTGAACCAGCATTCCAAAATCCGGCTTGGGCAATAAAACTTGGCTCTTCGCCGGAGCTGTTCGCAAAATTGTCAAACGACGGCACACTGACAAACGCCGCGTTATTGGCTAGGGTGGCTGCGTTATAGCCCAAGATCCATCCATAATACGGTCCTTCATCACCGTGAGAATCAAAGCCCAAATAAATTTCGCCGTTGATCAGCGTGGTGGCTACACGGTTCATCTGCAGCAAAGCATTGAACGCGATGTCACCAGCGGCCGACGGTGTTGTCCCAGCAAAAACCGATGTGCTGTCGGCTAAATTGGTTTGCCAGCTGTCTGCATTACTCGTCGTTGCCACTTTTCCGAGGCCGTTAAAAGTATCGCTATTGTTTCCCGTTCCTTTCACGTACGGTCCGGCCACATATTTGTAATCGGCAGCGCCAATCAAGCGGACCGAGCCACCCGCTGAGCTTGGCAAGCTGCTGGATACGTTGAATTTCAAAGTGGTGGTAGACGGAATGGAAGCAATCTGAAAGCTACCGTTGTAACCTGAGACGGATGCTCCAGAAATACTGATCCAATCTCCCACGCGCATCCCGCCAGTGCCGGTTGAACTGTTGATGGTCGCCGTCGCCACACCGCCGCTTTGCGTCAGTGATGAAACTGAGACGTTATAGGCAGTGAAAACTGGATTGTTTCCAGAGATGCGCGGATTAAGGATGGTATCACCAATCACCTCGCCGCCCGAGAAAGGTTCTACCGCAATATTACTTGGGGAAATCGCGACCGACCCATCAGAAAGTTTCACCGCCCACAGACGTTGCACAAAATGCCAGTCGGCCCCAGCCACATTGTTGGTTGGTGTCGAACCATTGCGCAACTCCTGCGTGTTGGCATCGAGGTAAAGAATATTCGTGGCCGGATCAATCGCCGGAGTTGCTAAAATTCCCAATTCCGGACCAATATCCGTCGTGCTAACTAGTGCATTTTCGCTGCTGCCGTTGGGACCTACCGCACCAGCCGGAATTGTCGATACATCCAAGGTTGGAACTGGGCTACCAATTATGGTCACACGCGGATCGACAATCTGCAGAAAACTATCTTGCCATAGAATAACGCCGCTGCTGGCGTCAATGGCATATAAACTGTCGTTTTGTGTGGCGACAAAAAGCACATTATGCACACCTAATGAACTACCACGCGTGATGTTCACATTAGCCACAGCGAGTGGCTGGGCATAAACCTGTCCGTCTAACGTCGTATCGAACAGTCTCCCGAAATTGGTCGTGATTTGACTCGCAGCCATTGTCGATGCAACGTTCGCAGGGGTCAAAACCGTTTCATTAATATCTGAGCCCGTACTTCCTAATGTGCCGTGGCCCATAAGCACATCGCCAGCAGCCAAAAGTGCGCGCGATTCAAGTGCTTCCACATGTGTATATAACCGATGTTTAGCGCTGCGCCTGCAGTTTTGACCATAACGACCGAATAAAGTATTTACACACTTCAAACGCGCCCAGCTATTCACAGAATGCCCCCAAAGCAATGAAGTTGCAATTTCTACGCCCACATCAGCGACCATCTGAACGTAGTGAGATGCATGGTGTCGAATCGACTCACGAACCTGTTGCCCAAAACATCAGCTAAAAACAGGTCCGCATCCTACAACTGGAAAATGTGCTCGACAAGCAACTAATTCAGAATCTTTTTAAAAAACTGCCGTGGAAATAACCGACGGCAAAAGCCTTACTCTGCCCGTCGTGCGGATAATGAAGAGTATCCCGCGACAATCAATAGATGCGTAGAATTACAGGCAGAGCGATCTCTCTCGGAATCGCAAAGACTCGCCTAATTTGGCAGTCGTAACCTTACCGCCGCGGTTGTTGGTCGCTACCCTGTGCTCTTTGGGCGGTCGGGGGAACGTCGGGCAAAACGATCTCACCGGCAATCTCGTGCTTCCACAGCGGACGGCCGGTTTGCATGTTTCTGGCATCCAGCAAGCAGTGCACAATGCGGATACCGCCGGCTACATTTTCAGGACTTTCGACGAGACTAATGCGCTTGTCGCCGACATCGTAATAGGATAAAGGCCGCGGCAGCTTCACGGCTTGGGGAGTGCGGTCCACGGCGACAGTCGCAGTGCCGCTTTCAATATCTACTCGCGCTTTACCTGATTCAATTTTCCGAGCCGCGGCAATTGCTTCCTGTGTCGGAGGCGTACCATTGGCAAACGTTACTCCTTTGGCAAACTGTCTTTCTGCCCGCCAACTGAGAACCATTTCATGTCCGTCGAGCGCAGCCACCGAGCCAAACGACAGCCCAATGCCGCCATCCACGGCCACCCAATCAGGCAGAATGATAGGCTGCGTATGTTTAATAATCTTTCCACTGGGTGCATCTAACACGACAATATCCATCGTGTTAATTTTCCCTTGACCGCGCGGCGCTTGGGCAATCAATTGATCTCCGTCTAGGGCCAGCGGATGTAGCGCTTCTTTACATTCCCAAATCGGTTGACCGCTCTCCAAATCAATTGATTCAATTCCGTCGTTCATGCTGGAAACATAAGCGACTTTTCCTGCCGTATCGGCGATGCCACCAGGGATTACAACCCACGGAGTACCTAAAGCGCCTCCTGCAAAACCATCAACCGCGACAGCCGCCTTGGGGCCATACCACGCAATGATCGCAAACGCCGTAAAAGTCGCGAGCAAAATCCGCTGTTGTCCTCGCGATATGCAATGGCTATTCACAACGACATCCTCCATGCAAGTCGTAGCATTTAAGCGCCGGCACGCTGGCCCCCAACTTGGGTAGCCAGCTGTTTTTGAAGGGCGGAATTCTAGCGAGAAACCACCGAATCCCAAAGACCATCTTGACCAATAAATCGATGGTGAGTTGATCGAATTTAGCTATTTGATCGATTTTCGTGCAGCCTACTCTGACAGCATTCGGCCGCTGGCCCATTCGCGCCACACCAATTGTGGAAATATCCAAGCATCGCGCAAGTATCGCTTGGCCAGTCGCCGAGGTTCGCTTGCCAAGCGGTGCAGCCACTCTAATCCTACACGGCGC
>DASRSD010000019.1 GCA_035656635.1 Pirellulales bacterium | reverse complement strand
CCGGAATCAAGCCCGACATTTGCGTATACCGCCAGGCTGCGTGCGAATCTTTAATCACACCCCAAGAGCTCAACCAATGGGGCAATTCAATGGCGGGTAATTTGGCAGCCCAGGTAAGCGCCAATCCATTGGCAGCCGCGACCAGCAATCCGCCGAAGGAGCTGCACGCTTGGGTGTAACCGAGCACTCGTTCACGTTGGTGCGGATCGGAAAATAACTCCGCTAGCCAGGCCACGGCCGCGACAAACTCGACGCAAACTCCAATAAACGACAGGCAACGAAACACCAGCAACATTTGCACGCTGGTGGAATAGCTGGCCGCAAACGTGGAAACGGCGTAAATCAAAATACTCCACGTGAGGACACGCCGCCGCCCCAGGCGGTCCGTTAAATAGCCCCCGAACAGCCCGACAATTCCGCCCACCAAGGCCGGCACAAAAAACAGGAGTCCCCGCCAGAGAGAAAATGCGTCGGTATTGGGCTTAATGCCGAACTCCATCAGTGCCGGCCGCAAAATGAGTGGCAGCATCAACAGCACATACGTGTCAAACGCGAAGCCGATGACCGCGATCATGCAAATCAGCCACTGGATGATCGTCATTCGTGGCGATGGAGAACTGCTTGCAGGGGGTGCAACAGGCACGCTCATGCGTAGATTCCGGAGAGGTGATGGTGTGTGCTATCGCCGTGCGGAAATGTAACGATTTACCACGAGGCGAGATTTCTAATGCCCACGTCGTTGCCGCCAGCGCAGCGGCATTGTAGGCCATCGCTGGGCAATACTCAAACGCAAACCGGCGCCGCAGGGTAGTGAATACAGAGCAAGACCGGCGGGTTTCCGCTGAGGCTAGGCCGCGCGCTGCAAGCTAGGAGTGTTGTCCTCGATCGGATCGGTTTCCGGCTGATCATGATCGTAGCTGACCACTGCGCTGCCGACCCACGGCACCAGCGGCCGTTTTCGAGTCATCCAGGATAAGAGGGCTGGCAGCAAAATCATGGAGGTTAACGTGCAGACGGCGACCCCAATCGTGAGCGAACGACCCAAGCTTTGCAAACCCTGGTGGCTGGCAATTAAGAGCCCCGCATAGCCGATGATGGTGGCCAACGAATCGACCAACAAACCCACCGCCGTTGCAGAAGACATGCGGTAGCGGCCCTGCTGTTCCAGAAACTCGTGCACCACATACACGCCATAATCGACTCCCATTCCCAACAATAACGGCAACGCAATGAGATTCGCTGGATTCAGCGGCTGGTTGAGATATCCCATCAACCCAAACGTAATGACCATGCCCATGGCCAGCGGCAGTGCGGCCAAGAACACGTGCAGCAAATTGCGAAAATCGATGAATAATAAAACAAAAATCACAATCAGCGAGTAGCCGGCGGCTTTTTGGTAGCTGGTTTCCATCTCTTGCGAAGCTTCAAACGCTTGCAGGGGATTGCCAGTCACTTTGGGATCGACGCTGCGAACCTGTTGGACAAACGGAGTTAAATTCTCGATATTCCAAATGTCGCCGCGACCATAAATTTTCAGCAAGTATTTTCCATTTTGACCGACGAACCGGCTGACCAAGCTGGGCGACAAGTCGCTCAACTGCGGCGGCTCCGGGTTGGCCATGCTGCGCATGAAGTACAAGGAAGTAAGCAAATCGCCCGCCATTTGCTGCTGAAATTGCGACAGCCTGGCGTAACAGTCCGAGGTCGACAGCCGGCGCATGGAGTCGCGCAACCATTCCAGGTGTCGGGTGCACTCGGCGGCATTCGGCGTGCGGCGCATCACCTCTTCCAAGTTCGCCAGCACTGCTCCGAGATCATCCAAAGAATCCAAGCCAATCAGCGGCGGGCGTTCGGGCAAAGACGCCAGCCGCTGCGCCATTTTGATGATAATGGGTTGCTTGCATTTCTCGTCGTCGGGCAAAAAGCGGGCGATTTCTTCGGTCCGATCGACGCTGGGCAATTGCTTGAATTTTGCCTCCCGCTTGAGCAACTCCTCGCGGCTGTCGGAAATGGAAAGTGCGTACCAGGCGCTTTTGTCGCACTCGACCAACAAACGCCGTTCTAATTTAACGCTTTCCAAATCTTTGGCTTGCATGTCCAATAAATTGTGATCGTACCACAGCTTTTGCACGCCCCAGCCGGCGGTCGCGGTAATGAGCAATCCGGCGCAAAATACCAGGCGAGGGAAACGCAGCAGCGGATTGATCCACTTGTGAACAGGCACCGGCGTAGGAAATTTCAGGCCTAACTGGGAACCATCGACCACCTTGATCAGCGGCGGCAGCACAAACAGTTGCGCGACCGCGCACAACAACAAGCCTCCGCCGGCGATGATTCCCAGTTCCGCCACGCCGGTAAAACTGGTTAGTGCCGCGGAGAAAAATGCAATCGAAGTGATCAACGCTCCCGTGACAATGGCCGGACCGGCGGCGCGAGTCGTTTCCAGTAAGGCTTCTTCACATGCCAGCCCTTCGCGCATCAATTGCATGTAGCGCGAAACATAATAGGCGCCATAATCGATGCCAATGCCGATCAGCGTGGCCGTAAACGTCACGCTAAGAATGTTCAAATGCCCAACAGTTAGCGTTACATACCCAAAGGCCCAGGCGGTGCCCAACAGCAGCACCAGATTGGCCAACAGAGCATGCCGCAAGCCGCCGAATCCCGCGATGACAATGATGACCACTCCCACGAACGAAAGCAGGCTACCCCACAGCATCGACGATTGGCTTTCGCGCATTTCGTCATTTTCCATGACGGGCAAGCCGGTCAGCCCGATTCGCACGTTCGGATGGCGCGTTTTGATTTCAGCAATAATTTCCCGCAGCGCATCGACGGCTTCGCTGCCGCGTGCAAATTCTTCCTTGTTGACCACCAAGCGCAACAGCACAAACCCCATTTGGCCGTCCTTGGCCAGCAGGTAGTTGGGGCCTAGCTGGCTCAACATCGACATGGCAATTGGCATGTCGGGTGGCGCGGCGGCACGGTAGGCCTCGCCCCGAAATTGTGCAACCAAACCGCTGAGCGTGGCATCGATTTGATACATCGTCATCTTCAAATCGATGCCAGCCACGCCGGCAGATGCCGCTTGGAGTTGCTGTGTTAAATTTCCAAGCAGCTTGCCCACTTGCAACTGGGACCAATCGCCGCAGGCAACGGACGCCTTTTGTTCAACGTAGCGATCAATGCCCTGCAATTGTTCCGGCGGCACCAGATGGAGAGCTTTCGGCCGAACCTTGGTCAGATCCCACTCGTCCAAAATTGCGTGGAACAGCCGCTTCTCGCGCTCCAGGGCGGTGGAAATTTCTTCCACGACCGGCACAACCTGCTCGCGGCCGGCCCCTTCGACGACAATCACGGCATCGTCTTCGTCGCCGAATTCATTGACGTACTCAATCCACAGACGGTTGTAATCGCTTTTAGGATTCAGCAAATCGAGGCGGCTGCTTTTGTAGCCCAAATGGCCGATGGAATAGATGACCGAGACGATGGCCAAGGCCACGGCGACCGCCAATGTGGGCTTTGGAAAGCGCAGCACCAGCCGCGTGATGGCCAACAGCCCGGCGGTTAGCCACGATTGCTGCGGCGCATGGGCAGACGAATCAGGTTGCACCGCCACGGCTACATCCGGAGACGGATCGCTTACGCCGTCTAGATCGGGAGTGGGCGGAAACTGCTGCGACATGCATCACCATCCATGGTGAACTTCGGCGGCTCGGTCCTTGAACCGCAAACAGAACGCTGTTTTGTTGCCATCTCGCGAATGGAGAGGACAGTGCGTCCGCCCCCCATAACTGACCCTGGCAAGCCGGGAATGGTAGCGAATTTGCCGCCTCGGACCAACCTCAGAGTTTTCGAATTTGACGGGCTTTTTCCGGTGATAGCTAGCTTTCCAGGCCGTCATCGCCCAGGGGTCGGTCGGGATAGCCGAAGGCTGGCTCTTCGGCAAAGTAACGAGCAGAACGAGTGCGTCCGGCCGCCGGTGAGGCGGGGTCCTCTGTCTCGGAAATCGGGTACCTGGGCCGGGCGGATGCAGTGCCAGCCTCTTCCCGCGCCGTGCCATCCAGCAGCCACAGCGGGTTAATGCGGTCGTCCAATTCTCCGCTGAATTCTTCGGCAGCCCAGCGTCGCATAATGGGCGACAACCTCACGCTGCTTTGCGGCATGTCGACACGCAAAGGTACGCTTGGCTCCTGGGCAACTGGCTCCAATTGGGGAGACAGAAACGGCAAAACAACTTCGACCGGGTACACTTCAGCGGGCGCTATGGACTGGGTTTCGACTGACACTGCCGGGCCAATCGCTTGGGCCGTGGCAACGCTTGTGATGGACATGACGGGCGGCGAAGCAGCTTCTTCTTTTTGCCGGCGCGGCCGGTGGCGCCGCGGCGGCGGATTGGCTTCGTCGACGTAAGGCTCGTCACGCCCCGAGCTGCGATTGCTGGGCAAGCGGCGGACATCCATTTTGCAGCTCTTAAACAGCGATGCCAAATGTTCATGGCACGTGAAGACGAGCAATTGATGCCCACGCCGAGAAAAATCTCGCAGCACCCGAACCGCTGCGCCAGCCCGTTGCGTATCAAAATTCACCAACACATCGTCCAGCACCATCGGCAACTGCACGCCACGCCGGGCATACAAACCGACAATCGCCAGCCGCAGGCTCAAAAATAGTTGCTCACGGGCTCCTTGGCTGAGTACTTCCACGGTCAGGGTACGGTCTTCGTCGTCATCGACCAGCAACGTATTTTCGCCCCACCGGGTCCACACGCGTCGATACCGTCCCTCGGTAAGTTGCGTCATGAATTCGGAAGCATCGCGTAAAGCTTCCGGTTGCCGATGGCGTTCGTAATGCTCCTTGATTGAAACCAGCCAGTGGTGCGTCAGTGTAAGGATTTTCCAACGCTGCAGCGCGGCGGCAATGTGCTGCTCGATTTGTGCCAGCTCAAACCGCTTCACGGCCGGTTGCCGGTCACAGGAAATGCGCCGAATTTGCTCGCTACGTTGGCCGCGTTCTTCAAACAGCCGTTGCTGCTGCCGGCGCAGATCTTCCAAATGCTGACGGCTGCTGGCGAGCTGGGAGTTAAGTTGCTCGAAGCTGGCATTCGCTACCAGTGAAGCGAAGAACGACTCTTTTTCGATCATTGCGCCGCCGAGAGGATTTTGCTGGCATGCGGGGTTGGTGGTCGCGCCTGTCAACAGCGAGGCAATTTCTTGTGCCGCGGAATCGCGCTGTGCGATGAGCGAGCTAATTTGTGAAAATTCTGCACTGCGCTGGCGAAATTCGGCTAAATTAGGCACGCGGCAATCGACGAGCAATTTCTTGGCACGTCCTCGCAACCGACCAAGCCGGCGCGCGGCGATTTTCCCTCGCCGCCGCAACTTCTTTTGTCGGTGGATCATCGAACGACGCTGCTGCTGGCGAGTTTCTTGTTCCGCCAGTGCGCGGCGCAAATCACGGAGTTGTTCGCTGGCCGTACCCGCCGGCTGCGGAATCTCGGCGGCCAGAAAGACTTGCTCCAGTCGGGCTGTAAATACTCCCAGCTCTCGGCGATGGCGCTCCAATTCCGCTTGTGCATCGGTGAGTTGCCGCTGCGCTTCGTCGAGTTGCTGACCCGCGTGATAGAGGGCTCGTGCTTGCCGTGGCGAAAAGTTTTCGGGCAAGCCAACAGCCGACAAAGCGGTTTTCCAATTTTGACGCGCAAGAGTCAAATCCCGGTCGAAATCGGCATTTTGAGAATCGGCAGCTTGCAACGCTTGATCCGCAGCCTGTCGCTGCGCTTCCAGCGGAAGCAGATCTTCCAACTTGGCCAGCTCTTGCTGTGCGGTTTGCAACCGTGCCTGCAGTGAGCCAGCACCTTTGGGAAGGTTGCGATCCAAGTCGCTGCGTTCGGCTTCGGCCTGCTGTACTTGTGTTCCGACCAGCGCCAATTGTTGACGGCTGGCTTCCAAACGACTGGCTGCTGAACGCTCGATGCTATATTTAGCGGCAACCGCCGAAACCATTCCTAACACTCCGAGACCAGCCATCGGCCAACCGAGCGATCCGGTGAACGTGCCCGGCAACAGCAAACCGCCAAGAATCAGCACAACACCCAATACAAATACGCCGCCCAACGAGAGCAACATCCAAGCAGGGAGAACTTGCCGTTGAAGACTGCCGGCGATGGAGTGTTCTAAATCGGCTTTGGTGTCAGCCAACTGTTGCAGCAGCCCGTCCAATTGCACGCGTCGCCGCAGTTGTGACACGCGCTGCCCCGCGGCATCTAAGGCGGCGGCCAGATTCTTTGGACCTTGTGCTGCCAATACTAGTTCTGCTTCCCGGAGGCGATTTTGCTCCGCAGCGCGCCGGACCTGAACTTTTTGCTGATCGGCAGTCGATTGGCGCTCCGCATGCAAAAGCTCCGCGGCCGGACGGCGCAGTGTGCGCCAATCGCGGCGGTCGATGGATACCAGCAAGTTATTTGGCTTGCCGGGCTTGGTTTCAACATTTGGATTGCTTAAATCGTTCAGCCGTTTCTCGGGCGTCTGGCATTCGGCGGTGAGTCGCTTGGCAGCTTCTTCCGCCTGGCGAATCTCTTTCTCCAGTGAAACAATCCACGATTCGTTTTCCGCCAGCGCTTCAATCCGTGCTGATTGTCTCACGAGCGGTCGATTCAACTTGAGCTGTGCCAAATTGCGGCTCAATAGTTTTCGCCGGCGGAGGACGAACCGCTGTTCCCTTTTTGTTTTGTGAATGCCTGACAATAAGCGGCTCATGCGTGCCGGCGCATCGGCTGGCCATTGTGCGATTGATCCCAGCGCTTCGATTTGTGCGTTCAATGCCCGCCGCCGCTGCCAGGGACCCATTAGTGCCGCGGCTGTTTCGCGCGTGCGATGTTCCACTTCCTGTTCGTCCACGGCGGCTTCCAGTTGCGCAATTTGCTGATCGGTGGCTGCGCGATCCGCAATGAGCTGGTTTAACTCCGTTGAAAGCTTGGAAAATTCCGCAAGTTCGGTGCGAAGCCGCTCGCGCTCGGACAGCAGTTGGCCAATTTGCGATTGTACTGTGTCCGACCAAAGTCGTCGCCGCGAATTCTCCAATTCGCCCAGCACTTCGCTGAGCGATACGCGGTCAAAGCCCAACGATAAATCGTACAGCCAGCGGGCGGCGTCCGAATCGGTAAGTGCGCCTAGTTCTTGCAACTCGTGCAAGCTCACGGCAAACACGTTCTGGAAGATCGTTTCGTCAACATCCTGCAACAAACGCTGCAATTGTGCTTCGCCTTGAACCGTGCCGTCGGCTGCACCGACAAGAACATCGCCCAGGGGCTGCTGCGCAGTTTGATGCCGCTGAACCTCCAATCGTCCCTCTTCGTCGTCCAGCACCGTCAGCGAGCCTCCGGCAGCAATTTCACCTAACGCCGGCAAATACCGGGCGGTTCGGCGCGGCGAAAAACCATATAAAACCGCGCGGACAAATTGCAGCAGCGTGGTTTTTCCAGCCTCATTCGGCCCGTAGAACACGGTGCATTCGGGGGAAAGATCAGCCAGCGTCAGCCCGCTCCAAACTCCGAAGCCGTCGATGTGAATATCGGTCAGTTTCATCGCTTGGGCTCCGCGGGACAAAGCAAATCGGCGCCGAGCCAAACGACCTCGCGCAAGGCCTGGCGATTGCTTTCCGGATCGTCCGCTTGGACCGATTGAATGGCTTCGATTCCGGCAGGTGAAATTCCGCCCAGCGCAGCCCATTCGGCCGCACCGTCGGGCAACGACAAGACCAGCGGCGGCACGGACGGTTGGCCCAGCGTATTCGCTGTCGTCAGGGTTGGCTCAATCGCTGCGTCTATCGGCTGGAGGTCGGAAAGCGTCGGCAAACATTGCTGCGCCGCGCGCAGAAAATCGCCGCGCAGCGTTTCTTCTGCAATCCATTCAGCCGGCAGCCGGTCGGGTGGTACCGGTTCGATCGCCAATGTCCAAACGGGCGCTACGGGCCGATTTCCGAACTCTTCGCGCAACTTGGAAACTAATTCCAAGGCCAACGATCCATCTTGCAGCTTCGAGCGCCAAGGATCATGGCAGGCTACGCGCCAGGTCACAAATAAAGGGACATCTGGCGATGCCGCTA
This sequence comes from Pirellulales bacterium, assembly GCA_035656635.1. Lineage (NCBI taxonomy): Bacteria > Pseudomonadati > Planctomycetota > Planctomycetia > Pirellulales > Pirellulales bacterium. Next base: position 32,965 of record DASRSD010000019.1, on the reverse strand, counting down.
ACAGTTGCTCGGTGCGGTCGTGCAAAAGCGATTCCAATTCCTGGCGATTCGAACTCTCCAACACGGACAATTGCGGCGTCATCCAGCGCAGCACATCACAGGCAACCGGCGAAAGTTGAACGCGTCGCTGTTCATCGACGGCAACCATGGTGCACCCATGCGGGCCGGTTTCATTGCGATTGCGTCCCTGGGGACTCCCGGAGAAATGTGCCACGCTGCCGGCTTGCAGCGGCGTCGAGCGCTGCTGCTGGCCGCCCAAGGCCCAGTAGTTCACATTCATCTCGCCCAGCGCGCTCGAATTCCAGGACGCATGAGTAACGGCAATTGAAAATAGTTCTGAATTACTGGGCGCAAACTGGTAGGGTCGACTTGGCTCGTTATCGTCGTGGCCGCAGCCAATGATTTCGCACAATGGCGCCTCGGTAATTTCGTGCCGATACCGTTGGGTTCGATTCTGTGGAAACCGACGGACGTTGCTCGGCCAGGACACATATTCAGGCCAATCGTCGATTGAATCAATAAGCCCGCCAGACCAGTACACGACAATATTGTGGCTGGCAAGTCGTTGAAATTGCTCAACAATAAACAGCAGTTCGCGCGGAGAGGAGCAACGCGGATCAATCACGTTGCCTGCCAGCAAGACGAAATCGACATGCTGATTGATGGCGGCATCGAAGACCTTTTCCGCGGCGCGCAGGGGCGCGTCGATCAGAAGATCGACAAGGTGCTCCGGCAATTCGCCGGCGGCTTGGCAAGGGCGACTCAGATGTAAATCGGCAGCGTGTAAGAAGCGGAATGGCCGCTGCGGCATGGGTGCCTCCTTGCCCGACGATTTTTCTACGGAAATCCCATCGATGCCTGACCCAGGTGAGCAATTGACACGGGTAAGCAATGGGGAAGTTTAGTAAAGAGCGGAAGATTTGCCTATCCGAGTTCTGGCGACTTCCGGTCTGTGCCGTAACACAACACAGCGTTGACGGACGGTGCTGGGGCGATTTTATTCAGGCGGTTAGCGGCAGTTCGGTGGAAAGGAATTGCTGGTATGCCGCCACGACCGTGGCTTCATCCTGCTGGCGGGAGATTACCGCCGAACGAACCCGGGCCTTTAGGATGACTCCCTTTTCCAATCTTAAAGGGAAGAGATTGTGTTCGATGGCAATTCGGTTCGTCTCGGCCGGCGGCCTTTGGCTTGGCGAGGGCAGGGATGAAGCGACAATCGAACTTCGGTAAAAATCGTTCGGGTGAACCATTTCCACGTAAGAGAACGGGCAAGCTTCCCGGCGTACCATGAAGCATCCCGTGGCTTGGTTTGCCGCCGTGAAGACCAGACCCTGCTCCGTGGCGGTCGAAGCGACCGGCAATTGGATTTGCTCAGGATGGAATTTTTTTGAGGCCGACGGTTTCAAATGCAGCATTGCGCACTCAGACGAAAAGACTGATCGGACCTGTGATTTTGGTTCGCTGTCGAGCAAACTAGTGTTCATCGAGAAAATTAAATCGAAGGCTGCGAGTACTTGGTCGGCAGCCGCAGGAGCAAACTCCGCAGGGGTAAGGCACCGCCAGTAAATCTGCACGCGAATCTGTTGTGACCCGGCAGCGTCGTAGCTCGCTATCAAATCATTGCCGCGCACATAAGCGTCAATATGCGCCGGGACGAGGGGTTCCTCGTTTCCAAACTTCGCCGCCAAAATTTGCAACGGGGATGATGCCTTGGACGATTCTAGATTGCCGCCGCTGTTTGCCAACCGCAGCATCAAGCCACGGTCAGGATGCTGTAGATCGAGCGTGGCATTCCAGGCGGGGCACGTAATTCGTGCAGAGTTTGCAGCAAGCTGCCACACAACACTCATCTTCCAAAAGACGATTTAACAAAGGCGACGGAAAAATCCAATAAAAAACCCCGCCGCTCACTTGCGTAAGTCGGCGGGGCCGGAACAGAGAAGAGGCCGTAGTTGCGGATCACTCAGCAGGATGATAAGGATGAGTCAGTTGCACCAAGATTCTTGTGAGCAAAGGACCGAATGTTTTCCGCTAACGTCGACTTCTTCTATCCACAACCGCGATGATAACAAGTAGATTTCAAAAGTCCAGCATTTAGCAAAAAAATTTCAAAGATTCTTTTTGCCCCACTTTCGGGGAGCATCATTAATTACCCCAAGATTAACCCCACGCGGGGTTGTGATTCAATCGAATCCGACCGCGCCAGAGGGGTACTAACCCGCGTTTTTCCGCAGAAAATAACCATTTTTGTACCCGGGATAACCCCATGGACGATTATCTACCGACATGCGAACACGCCGCCCGGGCCGGGGGGCAGGTGCTTTTGGATTGGATCGGCCGATTTGCCGCCCGAGAGAAGGCCCCCGCCGATTTGGTCACGGAAGCCGATGTGGCCAGCCAGGAAGAAATCCGGCGGATATTACTGACGGCGTATCCAAAGCACGCGTTTCTCGGCGAGGAAGGAAGCCCGATGGGCCCGGCCGATGCTGAGTATCGTTGGCTTGTTGATCCGCTCGACGGAACCACCAACTACGTGCATCAGATTCCGCATTATTGCGTTTCTGTAGCCCTGGAGCGGCAAGGTGAACTGATTTGCGGAGTGGTATACGATCCGGTGTCGCAGGAGTGCTTTACGGCCCAAGCGGGTCGAGGAGCACATCGGAATGGGTGCAAACTTGCCGTCAGCGAGGTGGAGCAAATCGACCGGGCAGTGGTCGTTGTCAGTTTGCCGCCGAAGATGACTCCTCAGTCTCGTGAACTGGCCGAAATGCTGCGCATGGCAGTAGCTGCGCAGGCGATTCGCCGCACCGGCTCGGCCGCACTGAATTTAGCGTATGTCGCCGCCGGACGTTTTGATGCCTATTGGGGCGGGAACACCAAACCCTGGGACGTGGCGGCCGGGGCATTATTAATTCACGAAGCTGGTGGCATCATTACGAATTACAGCGGCGGGCCGCTGGATTTAAACGCTCCTCGGTTTGTGGCTGCCGCCACCATGCCGCTGCACGAACAAATGCTGCGCTTGGTCGGAGATAAGTGTTGAAATTTATGATTCTAGCTATTTATTCTGGCCACCAGATGTGCAATTAGTCACCCAGTCGCCTTTCGCACGGCAACAGATTACATTGATTTCGTGAGCGATTTAGAGTTAGGCGCGATCAGCAGCAGGGATCATGAATATGCCAGAAGCAATTGCAGCACTTGAGACGGCTACCAATTCCGCGGACCAACTTCGGGAAGAAGCGGCAAATGAATTCCGCCGACGGTATTCGCGTGAGCCACAGTATCTGGCGATTGCGCCTGGGCGGGTCAACATCATCGGAGAGCACACCGATTATAACGGCGGATTTGTGTTGCCGATGGCGATTGAACGGTACGTGGTGATTGCCGCAGCCAAGTCGACAGATCACCGCGGCGGCGATGGCCAACCAGCCGCAAGCGTTTTCAGCATGAACAAGCAGGAAGCTGCAACGCTGCAAGTGGCGGGGAAAATTTCGCCCGGCCCAGTTACTTGGTCCAGCTACGTGCAGGGGGTAATCGCGGGTTTTGTGGCGCGCGGCTTTAGCGTGCCGGCCTTCGAGGCCGTGATTCTGTCCAATGTGCCGTTGGGCGGAGGATTATCGAGCAGCGCAGCCTTGGAAGTGGCCACCGCCACGCTTTTGGAGGCGATGCTCGGCAAATCGCTGGAGCCAGTGCAAAAAGCGCTGTTGTGCCAGGAAGCAGAACATCAATATGCCGGCGTGCCCTGCGGAATAATGGATCAATTCAGCAGTGTGCTGTGCACCGCCGATCATTTGATGCTGTTGGATTGCCGATCGCAACAAGCAAAACTCGTCCCGTTTACTGCTGCCGATGTCACCGTGCTGATCGCCAATAGCAACGTCAAGCACGAATTGACCGGCGGCGAATATGCCCAACGTCGTGTTCAATGCGAGGCGGCGGCTAAAGTATTGGGCGTGGATACACTGCGCGATGCAACCGTGGCACACTTGGAAGCAGCGCGAGACAAACTGGGAAACGTAAACTACCGTCGCGCGCGCCATGTGATCGGGGAAATTGACCGGACCGAAAAAGCTGCCTTGGCCATTAGCGCGGGCCGCTGGAACGAAGTGGGACAGTTAATGTACGCCAGCCACAATTCGCTGAGTGATGATTACGAAGTTAGTTGCGCAGAGTTAGATTTGCTGGTTGCTTTGGCTCAGGAAATTGGCCAAGACGGAGCCGTAATCGGCTCCCGCATGACGGGCGGCGGCTTTGGCGGCTGCACCGTCAGCCTGGTGAAGAGCAGTGCGGCGGCAAATGTTGCGCAGCTGCTTTACGACCGCTACCACAAACAAACGGGCATTAAGCCAGCGCTGTTCACCAGCCGACCGGCGCAAGGCGCTCGAGCTTTTCCCAGCCGGCCGTTATGAATGTTCAAGACCATCCTCATCGCAGATTGAACGCGCTGACCGGCGATTGGATATTGGTTTCGCCGCATCGCACCCAGCGACCGTGGCAGGGAAAGCGCGAAAGCGTGGCAGCCGATAACTACCCACCATACGATCCAACTTGCTATCTTTGTCCTGGAAACGCCCGTGCCGCGGGAGTGCAGAATCCAAAATATACCGAAACGTTTGTGTTCACAAACGATTTCCCAGCGCTGTTGCCGGAGTTTGCGCCTGCGGGCGCAAGCGGCTTGGCACAAGAGGATTCTCCGACCCAAGGTTTGCTACGGCGTGAGAATGTTGCCGGAACGTGCCGGGTCATTTGCTTTTCGCCGCGGCATGATCTCACGTTGCCGAAAATGCCGCTCGCGGACATTCGGAAAGTAATCGACGTGTGGTCGGAGCAAATCGAAGAACTGGGAAAAACCTATCGCTGGGTGCAAGTTTTCGAGAATAAGGGAGAGGTGATGGGCTGCTCGAATCCTCATCCCCACGGCCAAATTTGGGCCAGCAATCAATTGCCTAACGAGCCGGCCAAGGAAGATCAGCAGCAGCGCGACTATTTGCAGCGGCACGGTACTAAGCTGCTTTTAGATTACTTGCAACTCGAACAAGAGCAGCAGCAACGAATTGTCGTTGAGAACGAACACTGGGTGGCCGTAGTGCCGTATTGGGCCACATGGCCGTTCGAAACGCTGCTCTTGCCTCGGCAAGCGGTATTGCGCCTGCCCGATTTGAATGCAGTGCAGCGCGCTGCTTTGGCCGACGCACTCAAACGGCTGCTTAGCAAATACGATCAACTGTTTGAAACCTCCTTTCCTTACTCGATGGGTTGGCACGGCGCACCGACGGCGGCGGGAGATTGGTTTCATTGGCAGTTGCACGCACATTTTTATCCGCCTCTGTTGCGCTCGGCGACCGTCAAAAAATTTATGGTCGGCTATGAAATGCTGGCCGAAGCGCAGCGTGATTTAACTCCCGAGCAGGCAGCCCAGCGCTTGCGTGAACTTTCAGAATCCAAAGAAGGGTAAATGCGAATGTCGGTTCTTGTGACAGGCGGCGCGGGTTACATTGGCAGCGTGGTTGTGGAGCAATTGGTGCAATCGGGAGAACAAGTTGTCGTGTTCGACAATTTGTATCAAGGCCACCGGGAAGCCGTTCATCCTCAGGCCACGCTCATCGAAGGCAATCTGGCGAATCGGACGGCTATCGATCAAGCACTTTCTCAGCACAAGCCGCACACGGTCATGCATTTTGCTTCGCACACTTTAGTGGGCGAATCGATGAAGCATCCGTTTCAATATCTTGGGGAAAACGTAACCAATGGCTTGAACCTGCTGCAAAGCATGGTGCAGTATGGCGTGAAGAAATTCATTTTGTCGTCCACGGCCAATTTGTTCGATGCGCCGAAAAAAATGCCCATTGATGAGGACGAACAGCTTGTGGCGGGCAGTCCGTATGGCGAATCGAAATTCATTTTAGAACGCATGCTGTATTGGTTGGATAAAATTCACGGGCTGCGCTACGCTGCCCTGAGATACTTCAACGCGGCGGGCGCCACGGCGGAGCGGGGCGAAGACCATCATCCCGAGTTGCATCTCATTCCGATTGTGCTGCAAGTGGCGCTGGGGCAACGCGAATCGGTTACGATTTTTGGCAGCGACTATCCCACGCCGGATGGAACCTGTGTACGAGATTACATTCACGTGGCTGATCTGGCCCAAGCCCATATTCTGGCGATGAAAGCCATCGACCAGAAAAGTCGCGTCTATAACTTGGGCAATGGGCAAGGTTTCAGCGTGAAGCAAGTGATTGAAACGGCACGTAAAATCACCGGCCACGCAATTCCGGTTCAGAATGGCGCGCGCCGGCCAGGGGACCCGGCAGTGTTGATTGCCAGCAGCGAAAAAATCCGCAAAGAGTTAAACTGGCAGCCGAAATATCCGGAGCTGCACAGCATTATTGAATCGGCATGGAACTGGCACAAAAAAAACCCGCACGGTTATAGTGGAAAGCCCAAACGGGAGAATACATGAAGCTCTGCGAACGGGCAATCTTTACCGACAAGGTAGATGCCGTAGTGAATTTCTACGAGCGGCTGTTGAATGCCAAGCCCGTGTTTCGCGACGAAGGCATAGCAATTTTTAGAGAGGCTGGCGTGCAGCTTCTCATTCACAAGCTTTACCAGCCCGAGCCGCAATGGCCGCCCTGCGAAAATCATGTGGGCTTTGCGGTAAGCAATCTGGATGAGGCAGTCGCAGAACTCGGACAGAGGGGAATTGCTGTTGAAATCCCCGCCCGAAATTACGATTGGGGCCGGGCGGCCTATTTGCGCGATCCGGCCGGGCATTTGCTGGAGTTGCACGAAGAGACGGCATGACTGTCGTTCCTCTTAGTTCGGCAAACTCACCACGATCGGCAAGGTTTTGCACGGCGAGGAAGCTACTGGACCGGCCAGGGTGCCAGGTTACAAAAAGTGCCCCGCCCCTTGTTTGCGTAGCGGTTGCGATTAGAGTACGATCACTGATCGTGGCGGTGCCAAGGGAGGAGCGGCACGCGCTATCGGGATGCTGACGACGACCGACAGTTTGCCGCCGGCGCCGACTCATCGGTTTGCGCTCGTACACCGTCTTCGACAATCGAAACTCGTGGGCATATCTCATCGGGAGTGAGGTTATTGCATGAATTTAACGTACATCGACTGGGCCATCATGCTGGTGTACTTCGTGTTCGTGCTGGGCATAGGTTTTATGCTCCGGCGCACCACTCGCAGCAGCACCGATTTTTTTCTTTCCGGTCGCTCCTTGCCGGCCTGGGTTACTGGTTTGGCATTTATTTCCGCCAATCTCGGCGCGTTGGAAGTGATTGGTATGGGCGCATCTGGGGCGCAATACGGAATCGCCACCAGCCATTTTTATTGGATCGGCGCGATTCCCGCGATGGTTTTTGTGGGCATTTTTATGATGCCGTTTTACTATGGTTCCAGGGCCCGGTCGGTGCCGGAATATTTGAAGCTTCGCTTCGACGAGAAGACGCGGGCCTGGAACGCCGCGACGTTTGCCGTGATGACGGTTTTTGCCTCCGGCATGTCGATGTTTGTGATGGCCAAACTGATTGTGACGCTGAAAATTTTTGACGGATTATTTGCCTGGCTGAATCTGCCGCCAAAATACATTTTTGATACGAGCATCGTTGTTACGGCGCTGATCGTGTTGGTTTACATCTTCATGGCCGGCCTTACCAGCGCAATTTACAACGAGGTGCTGCAGTTTTTTCTAATTGTGGCCGGCTTTTTGCCGTTGGTGGTGCTGGGCCTTATCAACGTCGGAGGCTGGGAAGGGTTGAAACAAAAAGTACCGGATTTTGTGCATTCGTGGTCCGGCCCCAGCGTGGAGACAATGGCTGGTTTTCGCCCGCCGGGAGGAACTCCTACCGGCCCGCAGGATATGTGGATGGTTTGGATTGGCTTGGCCATGGGGCTGGGATTTGTATTGTCGTTTGGATATTGGTGCACCGATTTTTTGGTGATTCAGCGAGCAATGGCGGCCGATTCGATGTCGGCAGCCCGTCGTACTCCGCTGATTGCCGCCATACCCAAAATGTTTTTTCCGGCGTTAGTGATTGTCCCGGGGATTATTGCTGTCGTGGTGCCCATGCGTGGTGACATGCAAGGCATTTCTCCCGAGGCGGCGGCGGCGAATGCTCAGATGGCGGCCCAAGATCAGGTTTTGCCGAAAGGGCTTATTCCTGTCATCCTGAATGAAGAAACGAAAAAGCCGGAACTGGACTACAACATGGCGATTCCCAATATGTTGCTGCAATATTTTCCGACCGGATTGTTGGGATTGGGGCTGACGGCGCTGTTGGCCAGCTTCATGTCGGGCATGGCGGGGAACGTGACGGCATTCAACACGGTGTGGACTTACGACATTTATCAAGCCTATATCCACCCCGGGGCAAGCGACCGGCATTATTTGTGGATGGGACGGTTCACCACGATCTGGGGAATTGCGCTATCCGTGGCCACGGCGTATGTGGCCGCGCGGTTCAACAACATTATGAACATGCTGCAGCTTGTTTTTGGATTTGTTAACGCACCCTTGTTCGCCACGTTCTTGCTCGGTATGTTTTGGAAGCGAACGACAGGCCACGGCGCTTTTTTCGGTCTGCTGGCAGGGACCGCAGCTGCAGCAATCCACGTGGCATTGACGTTGCCCGCCGGCGCCGCGGTTGGTTTGCAAGGTGGATGGATCAGCGTGACGCACACGTATCCCAGCGAGATGGCGCGAAACTTCTGGGGCGCCATTTATGCGTTCGCCGCTTGCTTTATCGTTACCATTGTCCTTAGCTTGCTGACCAAACCCCGTGAGGATCGAGAACTCGTCGGTCTAGTTTATTCTTTGACCGAACGTCCTAAAGACGATGCCCGAACTTGGTATCAACGGCCGGCGGCGCTGGGAATTGTCGTCTTAGCGCTGGTCGTCGTACTCAACGTGATTTTCCGCTAACTCATTGCCACCTGCAAAAGGAACAATTCATGCACCTGGATATTCGCTTTCCAATTGGCTTGTTGTTTGCCGTGCTTGGCGCAATGCTGGTGGCGTTTGGCATCTTGACGCAATTCGACATCCTCGAAAAACACGTTATTTACGACAACTCCCTGGGCTACAACGTGAATTTGTGGTGCGGTTTGGTCATGTTGGCGTTCGGAATTTTTATGTTTCTAATGGCCCGGCGGGGAACATCGGCTGTGCGCTCCACCCAAGACAGTCCCGAGGGGCGTGAGCTGGAAGCAACAGAGCAGCGCCGGGAAATGCAAGGCGGGCACGGTCCGCAGGGGCATTAATCGCATCCAGGCATTGGCCCCATTCTGGATGAAGAATGTTGCGAGCAACATGATCAATGGGTTCAATTCTTGTCAGTCGATTGGCCGATAACAACGACTAGCCCTCCTCGTTTTCCGCCCGCACGTCCCTCCTCGCTCGCTTTGCAATGTCGGCATCTCTTGCATCCGATCAGGCATTTGGCAGCACGCCGCTGCGCGCTGACTGGACGGGTGCGCTGAATTCAATCAAGACCTCCGCAGTTGAAAATCGCACGGCGGTTACCGCACCGTTGCGGTTGGGTCCGTGGCTGCTAGTCTCGCGGCTGAGGGAAGGAACGTTGACGCGAGCTTATCGTGCGCGACCCGCTGAAGCGAAAGACGACGCGAATTTGGCGCCCGCATATGTGATTAAAGTACTGCGTGAAGAGTGGCACGATCATCCGGCAGCCGTGGCGCGCATCCGACAAGAAGCCACGGTCGGCCGTTGCGTAGCCCACAAGCATTTGCTGCCGGTTTTAGCGGCTCACATTCACCGGCCGCCGTATTATTTGGTGCTACCACATCTTACGGCTTCCAGTGTGGCTTCCACGTTGGCCGTGCGCGGCCAATTGAACGTACCTGTGGCCTTGTGGATTGCTCGGCAGGCGGCTCAAGCGCTGGGGGCTTTGCACACGGCAGGTTACCTTCACGGCGATATCAAGCCACGTAATCTGCTGCTGGCCCCCAATGGGCATGTAACCTTGCTCGATCTGACATGCACGCGCCGTCTGGACGATGCCGCCGAGATGTCCGATCCGACTCTATATGGCCAGCCGCTGCTCGGCACGCCAAAATATTTAGCGCCGGAGATGTTTTTCGGCCGGCCCGCCGATGAGCGCAGCGATTTATACAGCCTCGGCCTGACACTGTATGAGATGCTGGCCGGAAAATTGCCAGCCATGCCCGATCATTTGCCCGACCTGGTGGAATTCAAGCGCACCGCACGATTGCTCAATTTGCGTAATTCGGCGCCGCAAGTGCAGGAAGAAGTGGCTCAGCTAGTGCGTTGTCTGACCGCACAGGATCCGCTCCGGCGACCTCACACAGCGCGCGAAACTGCCGAGCGCCTCATGCGATTGGAGATTGCAACTTTGCGGCAGCGCATTCCGGCATAAGCTGCCATGAACGCAACGGGCCGGCTAAGCCGTTACTGCCCCAAGCTGAGCTGCATGGCTAGGTCGCGATTTTCTTGGTACCAGGCTACGGTCCGGCGCAGGCCTTCCTCAAGCGATATTTGCGGCGTCCAGCCCAGCAATCGTTTCGCTTTATCGACATTTGCCCAAGTGGCAGGCACATCTGCCGGATGCATGGGACGGCGATTGATGATTGGCTCGCGGCCCAGCAATTTCGCAATTTGCCCGATGGCAGAATTCATAGAAGTCAATCGGTCGCCGCCTAGATTGATCACTTCAAATCCTAATGGCTTCAATGCGGCTACGGTGCCGCGCGCAATGTCATCGACATAAGTGAAATCGCGTTTTTGTTCCCCGTCGCCGGTGAGGGCAATTGGTACGCCTTCGGCAATCCAGCGGATGAAGCGGAAAATGCTCATGTCGGGCCGGCCAGCAGGTCCGTAGACGGTGAAGTATCGCACGATGCTGACATCAATTTTGTGCAAATGATGATACGTGAACGCCAGAGCTTCGGCTGCTTTTTTTGTAGCGGCATACGGCGAAAGAGGTCGACTGGTATCGGCATCTTCCGAAAACGGCACTTGATTATGCGCGCCGTACAAGCTGGAAGTCGAAGCCAACACGAATTTGGGTACGCCATGGCGGCGGCACAATTCCAACACATTCAGCGTTCCTTCGGTATTTGTGCGGAGGTAAATCAAAGGGTCGTCGACCGAAGGTTGCACTCCTGCCCGCGCACCCAAATGGAGTACACCAGCGAAAGTTGGGGTCTTAGCATCGTGGCCGGCGCTGTTTTCAAATACCTGCTCGATCGCAGTTAGATCAGTAAAATCGAGCCGATGAAATTGAAAGCAGGGCAATGAAGTTAGTTGGGCCAATCGCCACTCTTTTAGTTTTGGATCATAAGCGGCATTCAGATTGTCGACTCCGACGACGACATGGCCGGCATCAAGCAGAAGCCGACAGACGACGTTGCCGATGAAGCCTGTAACCCCCGTCACTAAGTAGCGTTCAGCCATTTGTGTGTAGCTTTCGTCAGACGATTTCAGGAACGAGAAGAATAACTTCTCATAGGTTCGCAACCGAGAGAGGTCCGACAAACAGCCCTTAAGCCTTGCAAATCTTCTCCCTACCCTGGCGAACATGCCGCGTAGCATTCCGCGTGTCAATCACCAAGCGGGAATGTTGTACGATAAAATCGTAGTCGTATGCCGAGTGGTCGGTCGCAATCAAGACACAATCTTGGGCTGCCAAATATTCGGCCGTGAGAGCTTGGCTGTGCATTTCTGGCAAACGGTGATGGCGCATTTGAGGCATTCGTGGAACATGCGGATCGTTATAACTTAGGATCGCTCCACGCGCCATGAGCATTTCCAGTAATTCGAACGACGGGCTTTCTCGTGGGTCGTCAACGTCTTTCTTGTAGGCAACGCCAAGCAGGCCAATTTTACTTCCCCGCACTGGTTTGCCGACATTGTTCAAGGCCTCGATCAGCCGACTAATGACGTAAAGTGGCATTCCGGTGTTGATTTCTCCGGCCAGCTCAATAAAGCGTGTGATCATTCCGTGCTTGCGAGCCACCCAACTCAAATAAAACGGATCGATTGGAATACAATGTCCGCCCAGCCCGGGCCCTGGATAAAACGCCTGAAAGCCAAACGGCTTGGTCTTGGCAGCGTCGATGACATCCCACACGTCGATTCCGATGCGGTCGAATAACACCTTCAATTCATTCACCATGGCAATATTCACCGAACGGTACGTGTTTTCGAGAATTTTGCAGGCCTCGGCTACTTCGCAACTGCTTACCGGAATTACTTGCACCACCGCTTGGCGATAGAGTGACTGGGCCAATTCAGAACTACCCGGATCGATGCCGCCGACGACCTTGGGAATTGCACTGGCCGTATAGTTCGGGTTACCTGGGTCTTCTCGTTCCGGGCTGTAAGCCAAGAAAAAATCTTGTCCAGGTTTCAACCCGGTGGCGGCTAAAATGGGCAGCACGACATCGCGCGTAGTGCCGGGATAGGTAGTGCTTTCGAGGACAATGAGTTGTCCTGGCCGGAGGACTGCGGCAATTTGGCGTGCTGTGGCTTCGATATAGCTTAGATCAGGATCGCGACTTTCATTCAGCGGCGTCGGCACGCAAATCAAAATGGCGTCGGCTTCTTTTAACCGCTGCATGTCGGCAGTGGGCACAAAACGCTGCGATTGAATGCATTCGCTGATCCAACTCGATGGAATGTGCCCGATGTAGCTTTGTCCTGCCAAAAGCCGATCGACTTTGGTCGAATCGATGTCAAAGCCCATCGTGCTATATCCGGCTTTGACAAATGCTTGAATCAGCGGAATTCCGACATATCCCAAACCAATGACGCCGACCGTGGCGGACTTTTTCAAGATTGCGGAGCTGAGATCGGGCATGGAAACCTAGGGAATATTGGGTTTGATTCGTACTATGTAATGCAAATTGTGCGATCGATTCTAAATCTACTTTAATCGAGAGTCCCATCGGCGGCTATGGCCGTGGAATCGCGTGTCAAATCAACCGATCACAGGACGATCGACGGTTCAGCAGCATTGAGGCCAACTCGGCGCCATACCACGGGCATGATCGCTGGATTGACTGACGCACTATCAGATTGTGGCGAGCGGCTGCGGCCGGTCCGTCGCACCCGTTTGCTCGTGTGCCTGGGTTTTGGTCATACGAAACTGGCTCGTCCATATACTGTCAGTTAAAATTGCGCAGAGATTACCGCTATACTGACACAGATCACTTGGCTTGCGCCAACACTTCGCGAAACTGGGAATCCAAGGCCTCCCATATTTGCTCGCGGCTAAAATCTCGCAAAACTCGCTGACGGGCTGCTTGACCGTGGCAGCGGCGGCGTTCTTCATCGTTAAGATACCGTAACAAGGCAGATGCTAACCCGTGGGAATCGCCAATTTCCACTAAGGCCCCGGTTACGTTGTCTTGGACGGCATCGACAGCGCCTGTAGCCCTAAACGCTACCACGGGTAATTCCGCGGCGCCAGCCTCCAAAACAACATTGGGAAACCCTTCTCGATACGTGGGGAGAGCTAGTACGGACATGACTCCGTAATACGGCGCTAGATCGCGAATGAAGCCCGTCCGGATAATGCGCGGATGTGTGGCAATCCGGTGAACATACGCATCTGGCACTGGATCTCCCGACTCGTAGTCTCCGACCAGCAAAAGCCATGCATCCGGCCGCGACTTGAGCACTTCGTCGAAAGCATCGATCAAATTCACAATGCCCTTGTCGTGAACAAAGCGACCCACAAAGCCGATCACGGGGTCAGCACCTGCAATCTGCCATTGGGCCCGGAGATTCTCGGCAGCCGATTTAACTGCGGAAGTTTGCGTAAATCGCGAGGCGTCGACGCCGTTGGAGGACCCGTTTAATAGAACGACCGTTTTTTCCAAGGGAGCACAATGGCAGGCGATATACTCGCGACGCAAGCTGTCGCTGACACAGATCACACGATGAGCGCAGGCCACGGTGATCCACTCGGCAATTTTCAGGATTCGGCGCTTGAGACCGTGAGTCGTTTCCAGTCGCAGTCCCCACAGCTGATAAATTCGCGCCGGAACTCCCGAGAGCCTTGCTGCCAGCAAGCCTAGCAGGCTGGCCTTGGCGGTGGCGGTGGTAACGATTTCAGGACGGAGGCGGCGAAATAATCTGCATAAGCGCCAAAGTGAAACAACATCGGCCAGTGGTCGAATTTCCCGCTGCATTGGAACAGCCATAGTTCGGACGCCCTCAAGGCTGGCAACCACATCCAGGTCCTCGCCTGGATTCGCGATAGCGATTACCTCGTAACCTTGATGACGATAAAACGCCAACTGCCCGGCGCACAGACTGCGTAGGGCGATAGGGGCAGTAGTCATATAAACCATTCGCAATGAGCGGCTCGGCACAGTAGGCAACGGGTCGGAATGAGTCACTTTTGGCCTCGACATAGGACTGCCAAACTGACGCCGCCAATCGTTGCAGACATAAGACCTGGATTAATACGCCACATGATCCAACGGAATGGATGTGCTAAGCGTTGGATTAAACGTGCGCGACTCGACGGCGCTTTAAAGCCAGGTGTAAAGCAGCAGTGAATGGGCAGCAATCCTGAGGCGGTCAGCAAATTCAGTGCTGTCGCCGGACTCCAGAAGCTAACATGTCCGACGCTTTGTAAGCGACAGTTAAACTGGTTGGTGAAAAGTACACTAAGCCGATCGTCCAATGGAATATGGAAAGCAACGTATCGCGCTCGCTGGCTTATTTTTGAACAAAATTCCTGCGGCTTAAGAACATGCTCGATGACATCATTCAACGTAATCAAATCGAAGTCTTGATCGTCTTCAAAAAAATTCATCCGTTTATAGCTGATCCCAGCGCGCCCATGTGCACGAAACTTTTCCTCCGGAAGAAGGTCATAACCGACAGCGCGCTCAAGTGGGCAGCCAAAGCGGATAAGCCCATCATAGATTCCTGCGAATGTGCCGCCGTTTCCACAACCGACATCCGCATAACTCGACAGCATTTTTAAATCGGGTATGTTTGCGAGCAGCCGAAGTATCTGCTCGGCTTTGAACTGGTCGTCGCCGAAATCGACGTCGTATTCGCCTGTTATATACCTCTGAGTCGCGACACTCATAACCGTCTCCGGAAGTTACTCGTTTTTGCTGACAATAGAAATAGAATCGTCAGGATGGATTTTTCGATCGCGACATAATTAGGTCATAGAAACGGCGAAGCAGCAACGTATTCAGACGAGAGCGACGCCGTTGACTATCTTCTTAAGTGGACGAAAGAATCTTGGGGTTTAATCCGGGTTTGCGAAGAACTACCGTAATGGATGCACCGAACCAGCGTTCAAGAAATAGCCACCGGACTGCTTCGTAGTAAGTATAAGACACCAAAAATCCAAACACGTTGAAGTCCAAATAACCAGTCGGGCCATACTCACGGGCATCGAGATGTTCAATTTGCAAATCGAATTTTTGTGCGTACCGCCGAAGTTTGCTTAAGGTGTTTATTCGGTACCAAGTGGGAAAGACATCGGATTCCTGAACCCCGGTGGTAGCCTTTAAAATTCTTTGCTTTACTCTCAGGGGCAATATGCCGGAACAAATGACTGCCGGATGACGATGGTTGGGAGTCAGGGCGATGAATTGCCCACCCGGCTTTAACACCCGCGTCAGGTTTGCAAAAAAATCCTCCGGATTCTCGACGTGTTCCAACACGTACCGCGAAAGAACAAGGTCAATGCTATTGTCCTCGACGGGCCAATTCGAGAAATCTTTGAGTAGTTCAAAGCGATTCAAATTCGTGTTGTGATTAGCTTCGGGATTCGGATCAATACCGATGACTTCCACATCAGGATATTGATCCCATGGAAACGGCGCGACGTGCCCTACTCCACAGCCCACATCAAGTACTCTGATTCCAGGCCGAAGCAGCGAGGCAACCATCTTATGATAAGTCCGCCAATCGTTGGTTTGGTCGTCGACTAACTTCGCTCGCAATTTTTTTGCCAGGCGCGACATCGTTATTTAAGCCCGTTCGATTTGACCATTGTCAGATTCCGGGAAAAAGTCACCCCTGCAAACCGTCCCACGGTTGTAGTTCGGATGCCGAACCAGCGGAATCTGTTTGAATTTAGCGCGATCGATGAGTTGGCTAGTGAGGGGGTGGCCGACGTGGAGCCGTGACGGTAAACCGCCGTGGTAGTGGCGGGCGAAGAGCCGGAATTGCCATGGGCCGCGCTCCGACAGGAATTATTCGCTGTTTAGCAGGTCTGATCGGCAACGGGAAACCTGACTGTAACTGTGGTTGATACAACCGCGAGCGGCGAATCAAACCTGGGGTGGCAGCCAAGACCATCATTGCAGGAAAAAATTGAATCCGTTGCCGTACGACCAAACCTAAATTTGGTATGTAGGTAAAGAAGAAAGCCATCAATATCGCGACGATCAAGCTTGTGAGCATCAAGGGGCGGGTCGCAAATCTTCGCCAATGGCGGAGATTTAGCCACGAGATGATCATCACGGTCGTCAGAAACCAAGCTTCAGCGCCAGCAAGAAATGCAATCCAGTGGGGAGCTTCCCATGGAAAGGGCCTTAAAAATAAAAGGGTGGCGCCAGTCACAGCGGGGATGGGGGCGCCTGTATCGTAAAAGATTTGCGACCCACCGACATCGATTCCTGTCATGTGGACCGAACCCTCCAGGGTTTCGAACATCCCGCGTTGGAGGACCGCTCTGAACTGCAGCGGCGCCATCAAAACCATCAACAAACCGGCAAGACTGATTACGATGAGCATCAAAAATGCCAAGCCCCAGCGTCGTTGCTTAATGATAACCGTTGCTCCAATCGCCATTAGCCACATGAAGGCAATGTGCGGTCTGAGGAACATAAATGTGGCTGTGCCGGCGATCGGCGCTATCCAACGGCGGACACCTTTGCGTGTAGGATCAGGAACGATGAGACGTAACATGTTGCATGCGCCCCATAAAACTGGTCCCTCCTTGAGCGTGTCGGAAGCGAAAAATAACGCTTCCGGATAGGCGCATACGATGACGACTACCCAAAAGGGCATTGCCGTGGCTTGCGTGCTGCGAGCTAAAACATCAAGCAGTGTAAGTAAGCCGCTAAAGGCCATCAACGTAAATAAGGCCATGACGGCCTGATCGGGGGCGTTGGTAAAGGCATAAATGGTTCCAACGGCAAAATCAAAACCATAGTTCCCGATTCCGCCCATACTGAAAGCCGATCTCACATCACCCGCTCGAATATAGTCCGCAATTTTGTGAGCATTAAATTCGTGAGTCGTGGAGTCTGCCCTGGCTCCGGGAAGATCTCTCAGCGTGTAAACGCGGATGACAAAGAAAAGCCCCCACAGCAATGAGAGCATGATGATTAAATATTTCCAGGAGCGAATGACCGGATTGCGTCGGCAAACGCGGGCAATGGGTATCTGTGCAATTGCCACAAAACAAATCGCGCTGAATATTGTGACAATCAATTGGTCCATTTTCATTCACCATTTCTTGGAAGGAGGCAATCGTCGCGTTTTCAGTCCGCAATTAAATTATGGATAAACAATTGGATTAAGTGATTGAAATAGGTGATTTTCGGCACCAATTCAAAAAGATTTTAGGGATTGGCGGCCAGCATCAATCGTCCTGGAACTGTGCCTTGTGGGCATGCTTGTCGGTATTATATCCGGTTTTTGCAGCATGCAATTCTCGTAAAGCGTGATGTATCGATTCGCCGTGGCCGCTAGCGAAAAATGGTTTTCCACGATCGTGCGGCCGGTTTGGCCGATTTTTGCGGCCAATGCAGGATTAAGAAGTAGTTGTGAAATGGATTGAGCCATGGCGAGAGGCTCGTTGACAGAGTGGAGAAAGCCCGAATGCCCAGATTCGATGACCTCGGCCCGGATTCCGGGGATATCTGATGCCACTACCGGCAGACCAGCGGACATGGCTTCCAAAACTGTGACAGGCAAGCCTTCAAAAAATGACGGATGCAGCAGAACTTGGCAGCAGCGCATAAGACGTGGCACGTCATTGCGCATTCCCAACAGAATGGCATTGTTTTCCAAGCCGCATTCGATAATTGCGTTTTTGACTTTCGACTGCAATGGCCCCGCGCCCACAAGCAGCATGCGGGCCTGAGGCACCGACTTTAGCACTTCCTGAAAAATCGCAAGTAGCCCCAAATGATTTTTTTCCCAGGTAAATCGACCGACATGTAATACGATGGGCGCCGCGGCAGGCAGACCGAGTTCCTGTCGCAGCGTCACGGATTCTTGCATCGTAGATGGCGAATTTAAGGCGACCCCGCTGTGCAGGACGATGCAATTTGATCGGGAAAGATGATCTGGCACGATGGCATCAAGCACTCCGCGAGAAACGCCGGTAACAAGATCCGAATGATTTATCGCATAGCGAATATTCAAGTGAGTGTAAACTGAATTTAATTGCTTTAATATGGGTTGGCTGGACCACCGCGTAATGAGTTGGCAGGTGCCCACAAATGAGGTAATCACACGCGCTCCACGGCGATGAGCCATCCAGACGGCAACGCCCCCGAACGCGCCCAAGTGATTATGGACGATATCGTAATTGCCTCGACGAATGATCTGAGCTAGCCGTCGGGCAAAGCCAATTTGGAACGGAGTCATTCGGCAATGGTAAACTTTTGCGCCGAGCTCTTCGGCTCGAGGAGCCATGATGCCGGTCGTTGGACCCTTGCAAACGATATCCATGGCAATCCGATCACGCGGTATTACCTCCAACAAGGAAATCAAGCGCTTTTCAAGGCCGCCAATATTGAGCGAACTGAGGAGATGCAAAACGCGGATCATAATAGCCTCATTTCGTTCATTTTAATCAATAGTTCAATGCCACAGGCTACAGATTGGTTGGCAATGGAACTGGATGCACCCGATTTCCGCGGAAACCATTAATTTTAACGATTTTACGGGCGTGACGTGCGCGGCCTAATGAAAATTTGCGGGAATAAAAGGCGGTATCATCCCAGGTATTGATCCCACCAAGCGATCAAAACTAATAGCGCAAATAATTCGTCTGCGCGGTGGTGAGTTACCCAGCGGTTTGCGCCTAGATTGACTTTTTTGATCATCTGCTGTACGCCTTGAGGATCGAGATAACCGCTTTTATAACAACGGCTGTCCATAATTTTCTGTTGGCCACCAGTTGCTAGGTATTGCCTCATCCAGCGCTTCAGCGGGATGCCAAAACCCTGCTTGGGACGATAGGCGAGTTTATTTCCAAAATGACGAGCGGTGAGGTGGCGCAATACCCGCTTTTCGTTCCCACTTTCAAACCGAGTCTCTTCAGGAATGCGAAAAGCGAATTCGGCTACGGACCGGCAAAGCATCGGAACGCGAACCTCAAGAGAGTGGGCCATGCTGGCGCGGTCTACCTTTACCAACATATCATTGGGCAAATATAAAAGTAAGTCGTAGAACTGAGCCTGAGTCACTGGCGGCAGCCCAGCCAATTCGTCATGATACTTATTCCAATGCCAATATCGTTGTTGCGCCGGTTCGCGAATCTCTGGAGCTAACAGGCGAGATCGCATGGCTTGGGCCGGTAGGCGCACCACAGAGAGCCGTCGCAAAACGGGAGACAAGCTCATCCTGCGAAACAGATTATGAAGCCTCAGATGCCGAGGCGTCAGTTTAGCCGCCATACCAAACAGCGGCTGACTAACTGTGGCGGGAAGCAGATCGAGACGACTAAGATAGTTGGCCCAGCGGTGATGGAGGTAGCCGCTGAAAAGTTCATCTCCACCATCGCCTGACAGAGCGACAGTAACCTCTTTGCGTGCTTCACGACTCACTGCATAGGTAGGAAGCAAGGAGGCATCAGCGAAAGGTTCGTCGTAATAGGTGGCAAGTTGAGGCAGGTGATCGACGGATTCGCCAGGCAACTGACGAAAAATAGCTTGCGAGTGAATTTGGTTCGCAACTTGCCGGGCAAATGGAGCCTCAGAAAAAGCTTGATCGTCAAAATCGATGGTAAAAGTACGCAATGGCGCTTCGCTGGATTGGCTGCCATAGAGCGAAACGAGTGTGGAATCAATTCCGCCGCTCAGAAAGGCGCCCACGGGAACATCCGCCACCATGTGCTGGCGGACCGCCGTCGAAAGCACAGTTTCGGCTTCATCGGCCCAAGAGTCGAGCGAACGACCTTCTTCCGGGCGGTATTGCGGCTGCCAATAACGCCGGAAGCTCGCCTGCCAGGAGGCCATGTCAAGCAACATGGTATGCGCAGGCAAAAGCTTCCGAACATCGCGGAAGATTGATTTGGGAGCTGGAATCCAGTCAAAGTCAAAATAATCGTTCAGTGCGCTAATGTCGATATCTCGATTGACCTCTCCGGAAGCCAATAGCGGCTTGATCTCGGAGCCAAAGACTAACCGTCGATCATCCAACGCATAAAATAGCGGTTTAATTCCAAAGGGATCGCGCGCCAGAAGTATCCGTTGCTGTTTGAGATCGACAATTACAAAGGCAAACATTCCGTCTAGCCGATCGACCATCCGTTCACCTTCTTCTTCATAAAGGTGAATGAGAACTTCGGTATCTGTTTTGGAACGGAATTGATGTCGGCTTTCAAGCTCTCGCCGCAATGC
The DNA here is from genome assembly GCA_035656635.1 of Pirellulales bacterium. Classification (NCBI taxonomy): domain Bacteria; kingdom Pseudomonadati; phylum Planctomycetota; class Planctomycetia; order Pirellulales; species Pirellulales bacterium. Next base: position 12,355 of record DASRSD010000019.1, on the reverse strand, counting down.
GGCGAAGTTGTATATTTCGCCATTGAAGACAATCCAAACCGTATTGTCTTCGTTCGCCATCGGTTGATGTCCGGCTGGCGAGAGGTCAATAATCGCCAAGCGCAAATGACCCAATCCGGCGCTGCCTAAGACCTGTACGCCACAGTCGTCCGGACCGCGATGGCGGATCGTAGCCGCCATCCGACGAAGTGTTTCCACTTCGGGCTGCACACGGGGATCTCGGAAAACCAATCCACAAATTCCACACATGAGGTGAATCCGGCTCGATGTTTAATGGCTGTATCCCAATTTACGCCAGCTAGGCGGTGGCGCATGAATCGGACAATTGTATTCTTGATGACTGACCCAAGGCGAACGGAATTAGGGGCCGACCCCGTGCCCCATCCATACAACGAATGCGGCACGCACCCACCGCGGTTTTTAGTGCAATCGCATTCACACGCACCGAGCTAAATCTTTTGCCCGATGTAAATGAGGTGAGGCAGGGTACGATGGCGTAGGTGAAATGCAATTCGAAGCAGAAGCGACCAAGTTCTCGAATTGTCAAAAACTGTGGCTCCGCAGTAAATCGTTTTGAAACCGAGCGGGCTCAAATAGGCTTCCAAGGAGTCTTTACTCCAAGAGCGCACATGTTGGACCGTGTGATATATGCAACCACACTCGGGACACAATATTTTGTTCTTATCCAAATCTTCGTCATTGGGGGTAGTCACGATGAGATATCCACCGCTGCGGAGCAAACGATGGATTTCCTGCATGGACGGCAGTAATTCGTCGTCCAAAATATGTTCGACGGTTTCAATACAAAATAGGACATCAACACTATTCCCCGGGAGCTGTGTAGGAATGCCGTCAATTATCGTGACGCCTCGGAAATAGGGGTTCCCCCGAAGTTTGCGTTCGACTTCGCGCGCCGACTCGGGAGAAAAATCCGCTCCTTCGCACGCGATCCGGCGATTCGTGAGATTTTGCAACAAATCGCCCCGGCCGCAACCGAAATCCAGAACCTTTCCCCTTAAGGGAACACCATTCCGTAACACATTATTGATGATTCCATTCGAAACCTCTGCGCTAAAGTATGTGAGGGTCGGCTTGCGTGAATAGAAATCCCAAAATCGACTAGAAAGCTCTCGCGTCCAGCAGATGGGATGCTCTTGATACTGAGGCGTCGTCATCGAGAACTCCGAGGGCTGATAGTTGCTAAATCGTCGCTACAAGCATCAAATGGTCGAGGTGCTGGATGACCAGATGGCAGGGCGTTGAAAATGATTAATGCGTGACACAGGGATTGGAAAGCTGATGCGGCAACTAATATCCATCCTATACCTTGCAGCCCAGCTCGTTGAATGGCCCATAACCCACCAAAATAAACGATTGCAATCCGGATCAGATAAACCGGAACTACAATCGCAAAGCGGCGCATGGAAGTTATGGCTGTGCCCGTGATGTTGGACACACAATTAATAATAGTCGTCAACAGCAGGATGTAGAATAGCCCCATTTCTTCGGTATATTTCGGTGTAAATACAATCGCCAACACGGGTTTGCCGACGAAATAAGATCCAGCCAATGCCAGCAATCCCACGCTGACGGACACGATGATGGAACGGACGCACAGGCGTAAGAAGGCGGTGCGCTGGTTCGTTGCAAACAAAACAGCCAATCGCGAACTCATCGATTGACAAATCGAAATGACCAGCAGATTCACCACCAAGGAGACTGAAAACAGAGCGGTAAACACGCCAACGGCAGCATCACCAAGCTGATCCTTAATTAAATATCGGGGAATTGCATCGCAGAGCGTCAAGAGGTACAACAGAATTGCGAGCCATATGCCCGCGGAGAGCAGATGGCGGTACGCTTTCCAATGGAACTGAGGAAAAATCGGCGAGCCTATCAGTCCGGTATCGTGCGCAGGTTCGAGCCCGCTGACTTTGAAGTGTTTGCTTGCATTGGGCCACTCGTATCCCACGAGTCGCAGGAAGGCGGCGCCGATTAAGCCCAGGACACCCCAACGCAAATCTTTTCCGATGGCCAATCCAGCGGTTAAGAAGACGCAAATCAGCACCGCCTGAAAGATGCAAGCCTTCGCCAGCAAATCCATGCGTTCATCTCGTGTAAACAGCCCGGCAAATGTATCGCTGATCGATTCTAAGGAAGTCCAAATCGTCACCAGCATCACCAAAGTGACGGTATAGCCATCAGCACGATTGATCAGAATCATGCCCGCTACAATCAACAGACCAATTACAGAAAAAACGAGCGTAAAACCCAAATATTCACTAAATTTCACTTCTCGACGGGCATCGGTAGCCAGCAAACTTCGGATGCCAAAGCTACATATCGTTACCGTGGGGACACAAAAAGCCACTGCCCAGCCGTACTGTCCTAGCATTTCAGGATTTCCAAGCTTGGCAATTAAGACGAAGATCAGTTGGCGTGCTCCAGCAAGCACAGTATTGCCGACGAGAATCCAAGTAGCATTGGCGCGCAGTCCTCGAGTCGGCACACTCAAAATATCGTTTATCGAGCTGGCCCCAGCAAAACCCGTCGCTAACGCACCGGGAGTGGAGTTCGCTTCGACGTTGGAAGGCTCTAGCGCCATTTTGATTCAACTGTTTCTTTTGAATTGGCCCAATTTTGTAGCGAAAAACGTGCCAGGCCCGGCTACAAAGCCCTGTTGACATCCTGCTTTGCACGTACTTGCCTAACGCCATTCGACTTATGTGTGAGACATATATTGGTCGAATTGACGATCACGTTGCAGTTTGGCAACCCAGAAAGCAGTACGATGCAGTATAAGGCCCCCACGACATTCCTGACATGCAGTAAAACCAGCAAACCGGCCCGCTGCGACGAATTGCACTTTAGGAAGATTTATGGTTTCCAGCCGTGACGGATCAATGCCGCATGTAGCTGGTCGAGCGACGTTAACTCAACAATCTCATCGGTCGGAAATACAATATTCGTGGCCGCTTCGACCGCCATAATTATCTCCAAGTGACGGAGCGAGTCCCATGCTTCTAGCGTTTCGCTGCTGGCATCGGTGGGAACTGCATCCAGTGGTAACTGCAGCGTTTCGGCTACAAGTTTTCGCAGGAATTCAGTGCCCATTCGAATTGCTCCCGTCCTGTTTGCCGATCCATGAAGGAAATGCGACGTGTGCAGGATCAATCTGAAATGTGAAATTTTCCTCGCCCACTGCCTGGAGCTGAATCTTCAGTCGCTCGAGAAATTGCCGCGCTGGAACGTTCTTTTTGGTGGAAATAAACGTGCCATGCAATGCCAAGCCCGCATCTGCCGCTTCGGTCGCAAGCATTGATAAAAAAGCGTCTTCCACGCCGCGGCCGAGCGCTCGGCAGCTCATCAAAAACGTATCCAACAACCAAGCCTTGTTTTGCCGCTCAACAATTGCCGCTCCAATGAGGCCCAGCTTGCCGAAACGATCTTCCAGGCTGATTGTATACAGGCCGAACGACGGATCGGATAATTTGGCTCGAATATCTCCCTCTGTGTAGCGACGCGTCGTAAAATTAAATTGATTGGTGCGTTGTGTCAATTGTGCAAAACGCGGCACCGCATAGGCATCGGGTTGCGCAATGCAGATCGTCATGTTCAGCGAGCGGTAGAATTCTCCCAGATTAGTCGCCGACGCTGCAGTGAGCCACTGCTGCCGATCGGCTTCCTGATGATACATTTTTCCGCGGCGGCGGTCCTCGTCGGTTAAATTCAACACGTCGAAGCAGTCCAGGTTGAGTAACGCACGGGCATATTCCGACGGGTCAGCCGGAACTTCTGGAACGAACACAGCCGGATGTTGGGTCCGAACGATTTCTCGTTCCCGGGGTTCGTCATCCCAAAACACAAAGCTATCCAAAGCAAGATTCAAAGTTTCCGCAATCCGCGGCAGCGACTCAGATTTGGGATTCCAATGAATTTCCAAACACGCAAAGTCCTGGCGGCGAAGGATCATTTCCGGATGCCGATCGATCACTTCCCAGGCATCCGCAGGGTTGTTTTTACTGGCCACCGCCAAGATCACGCCCCGCTGCGCCAATGCCAAAATGGCTAGTTGAAATTCGCGAAATGCCAGGCCAATGCCTTCCTGCCCCAGGGCAATTCCCTGCGGGCCATCCTCTCCGAGCACGCCGCCCCACAGCGTGTTGTCCAAATCCAGGACTAAGCACTTTCGGCGTGGCGTGAACAGCGCCGCGAGGTATCGGGCGTAAAGCGCTGCCACGTGGTTCAAAGCCCCACGGCCAAAGTGCATCCGGCCCAAGTACCACAGCCGATTGTCGAATAAGGTGTTTCGCCCATATTCCGCCACAAAGTTCGCATAATCGATAATGCGTACCCGAGGGTTCGATTCAGCCAGGGCGCGGAGTTGATCGTTCAAGATGTTCAACGTCGCGCCGGCGGAAAGTCCCGCATTGTCTTCCAGCGTGCCCAGCGCGCTCAGACGCGGCAACACAAAATTATGAACTAGCAGCGTGGACTGTTGCGGCAAATTCGCCAGCAGGCCGTTGATAACGGTCGTCAATCGTTGCCAGACAGCGCCGGCAGCGGCCGGTGCATCGGCGCGTCGCGACAATTGATCGCCTGGATGCAACGGCGGAAGCACATCTGCCGCGTCGGCAAACAAGACAACTGACTCCGGGGCGAACTGATGCAGCGGCGACTGTGGATCAAGCGCTTCCGGTTCCCACAGGCCGTAGCCTGTGAAGTAAAGTTCCGACTTCACCCCAGCTTGTGCCAAGACCTCGCTCAATGGCCGTTTGAGGAGATCCAGATTGAATGAGCAGAGAATCGCGATTCGCTTAAGTTGTAAGGCCATGAAATCAGTTGCGCAGTTGAGCAATTATCCTCGGTGCGAAATCAACGGCATGTGCCGGCCGGGCACGCCAAACACCAAAGTCGACGGACCGACATTCTGAGTGACCACGGAGTTGGCGCTGACTTTCGAGCCCCGTCCTACACGATTATAGGCCAGCACGCTGGCATGGGTTCCGAGGAATACATCGTCATCCAAAACGCTAAATCCATTCATCGTGGCGTAGGGAGAAAGATTGCAATACTGGCCGATTTGCGTGTCGTGACCCGCGGAGGAATAGATGTTCATCATTACGAAATCTTCGATTCGGGCTTCATTCATAATAGTGGCAAATGGATAAATAATGCAGCCTTCTCCAAGTTCGGCAGTGCTGTCAATAAATGCCGTTGGATGAATCAGCGTGAGAAATTTCGCGTCCCGGGATTTAAGCACATGGGTTATTCGTCGACGATCTCGAATATCGCCGATGGCTAACAGAAAACGATCGTTTTGTTCAGGTAGGTATTGTTCCGGATCGCCCAAGATGGGTTCTGGTAGACTGAACTTTTCGGAATCTTGCGGATTATTCGACAAAAAGCCTTTCATCTTTACCGATCGATAGGGAAAACTGTGTGGCACGAATTGGCGCACTTCTCGGGCAAAAGCGCCCGCGCCTACAATGATCAGATCGTACATATAAAAGTAGCGGTTGAGTGCACGAACCGTCTCCAAGTGGAAGCAGATTTTGTAGCAGAAAGTTATATTTCAAGATTGCCGAGCCGATTGGTATGCCTGCACTAAATCTCCAAATGTACGGATCGGTTCCCCACTTTTCCAAAATGGGTCTACGCCTAACTCAGACTCCAAAATGACCACGACTTGGGCTAAGTCGAGCGAGTCGAGACCGATTTTTGAAAACAGCAAATCTTGGTCCTGTAAGGATTGCGCGGAACGCCCGGAACTGGCCAGCACTTGTTGAATGACCTTCTCCACCGTCCCTCGGATATCCGCGTTTTGACTCATCATGGGCTATGACTTCGGGAATGTTCGCAAGGGATTGGTTTTGATGACTTTGGCTGGACAGCCAACCGCGGTTACATGCCCCGGGATGTCCCGGACCACAGTAGAACCTGCGCCTACAATCGTGTATTCACCAATCGTGATGCCAGGAATCACGTGTGCGCCGGTACCTAAAAAAGCCCCGCGCTGCACATGTACGTTCGCTGCCAGGTGCGCGCCGGGCGCCATGTGAGCATAGTCCGCAATAGCGCAGTCATGATCGATGCTGGCCGACGTGTTGATAATCGCATGTGCACCAATGACCACATCGGGCTGAATTATGGCGCCGGCAAATACCACGCTTCCTGGCCCCACCGTCGCCGTGGCATCAACATACGCACGCGGATGGAGAACGGTGACCCAATCTCGATCATAGCGTTCTGCCAAATATTGTCGAAAAAGCGGATCTCCGACGGCAATTACTGCCGGAAAGTGATCCGGTTCACTCAGCTTTTCGATGGGGCCCTCGATGTTGATTCCCATGATCTTTCGATTCCATTTCTTGCGATCATCGTCATAGACAGCGCGAACTTCCCAGCCACTTGCTCGTAAGGAGCTAATGACGACCTTCGCGTGACCCCCTGCGCCAACGACAATTAACTCTAAGCCAAGCCGCATATTTCGTTTTCAAATCGTTCAGTAGTCGGAAAGTTGACAATCACGATATGTCCGCATCGTCCGCTGAAAGGTGGTTCAGGCGATGATTTCGCGTACCAGCATAAACGCCTCGGCAGCTGACAAACCCGCGGTGCTGCCCCGGAGTGTGGCCAAAGCCTCCAAATTGGCCAGCGAGCGGGGATGCGGCGGGGTAAACAACTGGCTTTTAATGCACGCCATGGCGGCGAGCTTTTTCGGCAAATAAGGTCCAATGTCCACGAACACCGTGGGCTGAAAAGCACTTCCGGAGACCGGCGGACCCCATTCGGTTTCCGACAGCGTCTCGTAAGCGAGCACACGACGCACCTTTATTTTACCGACGGGTCGCGTTGCGACGAGACACGCTTCGTAGGTCAAGCCATGTTCGAAGTGCATGTCGCCATAGTGAGGCGCATACAAGGTATCGGGCGTCAATTCGGCAACGAGCCGCCGGATTGCGTCCGCCACGGTATGGCGGGGAATTGTATCCATTCGAGGCGCGGGGAAATCGAGGTAGCGAACGCTTTTGACCCCTAGCACGTCGTGGGCCTGCTTGAGTTCCGCACGCGTTTGATTAACTTCTTCAGCTTGATACACTTCCGGAGCGCCGCGCGTGACCACTGCCACGTGCACTTCGTCTCCCTCTGCAGCATGTCGTGCCATGACCCCGCCGCAACCGAGAATTTCGTCATCCGGATGGGGTGCCACCACCAAAACGCGCACAGCTGGTTCACTCCGTAAGCAGATTAAATCACCAGGTTGGATCAAGCGACTGGCGAGAAATCACGGTTTAAATGAGGTTGTATGTTCCCATCGCGGCGCGATTAACTCGACGTGATTTCTTTAAGCATTTCGTGGGCCCAGGTGCTGCGGCTCAATCGTTCGGTGCCTTGAGTGCTCAAGAACTTAACGTTGCTGTATTTGGCATCGCGGTAATCCGTGATGTCGCCGCGCGCAATCGCTTCCAGAACTTGCTCAATGCCGCGTTCCAGCGTCCACTGCGGCTCGAAATTCAAATAATTGCAAATTTTCGCAAAACTGACCCGGTAGTTGCGGCGGTCGGTGTCTTTCTCGTCAATAATTAATTCGGCGCCGGGCACGTGTTGATGAACAATCTCGCCGATCTGCTTGATGGTATAGTTTTGCGCATCGCAGCCGACGTTGAACATTTCGTTGCCGACCAATTCTCGGGGAGCGGCAAGCACCGTGGCCACGGACAAAGCGGCATCGTCGACGTGCACAAAGGGCCGCCACTGGTTGCCTCCCATCACGGTAATTTGGCCGTCGATTTTCGCCTTGGCAGTCAGCAGATTGACGACCAAGTCGAATCGCGTACGGCCGGACAGGCCGTAAATCGTGGAAAAGCGCAGAATGGTAGGAGCAAAGCGGTCGTCGGCCATTTGCCGCAGCACCCGTTCTGCAGCCAGCTTCGTGTTGCCATAGTGCGAAACCGGGCGTGTATTGGAACGCTCGTCCAGCACTTCATCGCAAGCACCATAAACAGAGCAGGTGCTGGCAAACACAAAGCGTTCTACGCCGCATAATCGGGCAACCTCGGCCACCATGCGCGTAGCCGACAAGTTCACTTCCGTCGTCAGTTCCCGATCCAGTTCGCAGGCCGGGTCACCGACAATGGCGCCCAAGTGCACCACCGAGTCGATGTCCTGCATGACTTCCACAATTTTGCCGACATGGCGGAAGTCTCCCTGCACCACTTCCAAATTCGGATGGCCCAGGACCGAGTCGATGGGCTCGGTATCATACAGCAACAAATCGAGCAACCGCACGCGATAGCCGCTGGCGAGCAGCTTGGGCAATAAAGCGGAACCAATATAGCCTGCTCCTCCGATGACCAAGACATTTTTGCCTTGGCCTCGACGCGCGCTTAAAACCCGATCGCGTTCTGGATCGGCAATCGTTTTCCAAATATGGAGCCACACGCGCGAACCAATTAACAGCACAGCCGTCAAAATCCACGAAATAACAAACGCGGTGCGAGAGAACGTCAATTCTCCCAACTGAAATCCATAATGGACGCAGCCGTAGATCAAATAGCTTTGGCAAACCGCCTGCAGGACAATGAGCGCTTTATAACGGCCCTGATAAAACCGGCCGTACGTGTAAAAGCCATTGAGGTAAAAAACCGCCACGCAAATTAAGGTCAGCGGCCAGGCTGCATCGGCGTACCCGCCGATCATAATCCAAAAATGTTGCGATAGTTTTTTATCGGGCGATAGATCTCCCAAGAGCACGTGGCAAAACCAGGTCAGCGAGATTGCCGTCAGCAGCGAGAATTGCACCATTAGCACATCGGCGAAGATGCGCAAAAACATCGCCGGCGTGACTTTTCCATTGGTGGCTTTAAACATTGGAGATTACCTTCCTCATGAGGTGTCGTTCGAAAGATGATTTAATTAGGAGCGATGCGTAATAACCCTGAAAAACTATTGAGCTGCCAAATGCGTTTTGACATCTTCCGCGGCATCGTGAATGCGCTGGCAGGCGCGGCAGATTTGCAGAGCAATTTCGTCCGTCAGATGCGACCATAAAGGCAAGCTTAAGCACGAAGCAGCGAGCAAATCGGTAACTTTCAATTGGCCGGCCGGAGGAGCGAATTGGCGGTATGCAGTTTGGCGATGCGCCGGCGGATCGTAGTATTTTCGCGTATCGATATTCTCGGCCGTCAACGCTTTGGCTAATCCATCACGCGAAAGCCCAAATGCTGCGGAGTCTACCGTCAGCGAGAAATCCTTGTAGGAGCAGCGATTGCCGGGCAGCACTTCCTGGAAACCGATGCCGGGAAGTCGGCCTAATTCGCGGCGGAAGAGCGCCACAATTTCTTGGCGGCGGCTCGCATGCTTTTCCAGCAATACCAAACTATGCCGACCCAAGCAGGCGTGGAATTCGCTCATGCGGGCATTGATGCCGGCGAACAGACTGTCGTAAGCCTTCCCCATACCATATTCGCGGCCACAGCGAATTTTTTCCGCCAACTCGTCTGAATTCGTGGCGACAATTCCCCCTTCGCCTGCGACAACTAACTTGGTGGGGCTCAAGCTATACACGTGTGCGTCACCTTGCGGACCAACAGGCACTCCCTGAAACCGTGCGCCGAATCCATGGGCTGCGTCAAACACCAATTTCAGATTCCGCCGCTTGGCGATTTGTTCCAAGGCAGCAATGTCGGCCGGATTTCCAAAGTTGTGCACCGCCACAATGGCTCGGGTGGCAGGAGTAATGGCCTGCTCAATGGCTGCCGGATCAATGTTATGGGTATGACGTTCGACATCGACCATAACCGGCCGTAAGCCTGCCCAAACGGCAGCGCTAATTGTGGCCATGAAAGTAAAGCTGGGAACAATGATGTCTCCCGTCAACCCCAAGCCCTGATAGGTAAGCATCAAGCCCGTCGTGCAGCTGGAAACAGCCACGGCGTGCTTGACTCTTAAATGTTCCGCGGCGGCTTCTTCGAAGGCCCGTAGATGTCGGCCTCGGGTAACCATGCCGGAAGTAACAATCTCAGCAAGCTCTGTGGAAAGTTCGCTAAACGGTGGCAGAGTGGGACGAACGATCGGAACCAATTGTTCAAATGCCGGCTGACCTCCGAGAATGGCCGGTAAGTTCGTTGAGATGCCCATCGCAGTTGCCATCAGTTCCTCTCAGCTCGAATGAATGGTTTATTTCTCAGGTTGATCTATACGAGGATCAAGCAACAGTTTCTACATCGCAATCTTCGATTTGCACCGAAGCGCCTGTTTGCAAAAACTCCACAGCGACAAGCAATGTATGCCGCCCGTGTCGTCGCAAAATGGTGCCTTCCAAGCGGGCCTCCGCATGATGCCTTCGAATACGATCTGTGCCACTCAACCTCAGCCGCAACCGTTGTCGGAAACAAGCGGCCGACGCGAAACTGTACACCGAGTCTGTTGCCCGCCGCACATGCCGCTCCGGCATTCCAACTCCCACAACGGAGTCCACAAGCATGCACCAACCGCCGGTGCCGCGCGTGCCAAAAGAACGGGGAAATGAAGCGATGAAAAGACTCCTTCGCAGCCCGCGACCGGCCATTCCCTTACCGATCAGTGCGCTGCCTCAGATGTGCCGATGCCCATGAACGTTAAGCCTGCTTTCTCATGGAACTTCCGGCACATCGCCCTAAAACCTCAGTGTACATGGTTGCGCCCGGATGTCAACGAAACGCCGCCGTTCTTTTGCTGGCAATAGCGCCTTAATTCGACCCATTTCAACAGCTTGCGCCACCGAGCGCGATCGATGCCAGCATGGCAATCGTTAAAGAATTTAGAGCCGCATTTGACGCGCGCATCGGCCCGCACAGAACAAGCATAAACTTGCCGCAAACTATCCGATTTCTAACAAGCCTGAGCGTTTAGCCGGCGCCGGCGAGATTCGGCTTGCACGAATTGGCTAACACCGGACGAGTAATCGCTTCATCGCAACGGATTAGTTTGGCTACTGGAGTGCGTTCCTACAAAGTTCCCAGCAGAATTGGCTGCATTTGCATATGCGGAAGACGTGTTGGCAGAAGTATTACCGGTCGCGGAAGAAGTGGCGGTTGTAGCGGCACTCAAACTTTGGGTTTTGATAATGCCGTATGCATTGGGATCATTTCTTGTCGAGTCAGAATTGATGAGATTTGTATTGACTACTGTCCCGACTCCAAGATCAGTCCGTAACGGATTTCCTGATGTATTTGACGCAGGTGTTCGTGGACTGGCGGTATCTAAATTCACAGTTGCCAATGGCCGGCTAGCAAGCGAGGGAACAATGAGTTCCGGTTCTTGGTCCGGGGAAATTGGGCGAGTGAAATCGTCCACATCGATGCGCAGACGCAGTGGTTTCGCAGCCGATGTTGCGTCACTCTTCGCCACTGATAAGCCGCTTAGTGCATGGGCGTTGGAGGCTGTGCTGACCGATTTTGTGCTCGGCGTATGAAACATTGGTTTCGGCGTCATGCTGGAGCCGCCAGGTGGCGTTGACGGGCTGGGTTGAGGATTGCTAGGCGGGACGAAGAATGGATTGTTGTCAGCCGGTGGCATGGCGCCCGGCGCTTCCTTGAGTGGCGGCAGCGCGTTGGGCTTAGTCTCTGGCAATAATTTGGTGCTTGGCGCCGCTGGTTCGTTGCTGGGGGATGGTTCGACCTCTGGCGTTGGCTGGGTGCCTGGCATCGGCTGGGCCGGCGTCGGCTCGGTTGCCGGTTCGGCCGGAGTGGGTTCGGTCGCCGCTCCAGCCTCTGTGCTTTTGTTATTCGTTGTCGATGGCACGGTGCGAATATCGGTTTCTTTTCGCGGATTTGGCAGCTCGATCCCGGGTGCCGAAATTCCTTCGCCCGTGGTTGCTGGAGCCTGTACCATGTCGGGATACAGCGCGCCCGGCCAACGGGTCCAATGAGTTTGGACATATCCCCACCAGGGACTCGCTGGCGTGCAATGGCTAGGGCAGGGAGATGTATTGGTCCCGAATAATTCTGCGGCGGATGCCACCGCGGCTGCAGAAAGCGACCATGCAAATATTACCGCGATTTTTCGACAAATCCTTGTGTCGAGCATTTTGCTCTCCTCTTCCTTCTGACGCATCGCGCCCATCGGATGTCGTTGGCTGCGACTGCGCATTAGATGGCGATCACTCTGTTCATGCGTCGAGTTTGATTTTTCTGGAACCGAAATCCTCGCTTCGGGTAACGCTCTTTCGTGTCTACAGACCTGCTGGGGCGGAGGGTAGGGAGCGGATGTTTTGGATGGTTTGGGCGCCGAGCAAGGTGGTGCCGAACATGCGTTCGAACGGATTGAGCATTTTGTTGACCAGCGAATCCAGCGCGATCATGTGATCTTG
>DASRSD010000018.1 GCA_035656635.1 Pirellulales bacterium | reverse complement strand
GGGCCTGGCGGCAACGTCACTGAGAAATTTCCTGACGGCAGTCTCAGAACGTCTAAGAAGCAATAGCTTGCGATCGACGCGGCCAAGTCACTGGCACATTTTTAGTTGCACCTCCGGTTTGGCCCAATTTGCTTCTTGCATCGGAAACAAATGTACACTAAGTTGGACGGCTCAGAGCGAATGGGCTCCGCGATTGGTCTTTGAAAATTTAACTTTTCGATTGTTGCTTCGGCACGGCTGTGGAGCAGATGCAGCGCGCCGCGCCCAGCCTCCAGTCTCTGATCCCTACCCTCTACTCCCTAACCCCTGAGACATTCTGCCAACAATTCACAGCGGCGGACGTAAATGGAATGGATTCTGTCGCTCCGCCGGTGCAAATCGCTCGGAAAACATCGAGCGAAGCATCACGCCCGACGCGCAGAAAGGAGGAGTTTTGTCTGGAAATAAAAAATCCGGGACCATCTGCCAAACACCACATGATCTGTCCAGGCAAGCCCTGGCAGTAGCAAGGGTATTGACAGGCGGATTTAAATTGATATTCTGTGCTATTGAAATTGAGACCCAGTCTCATTTACATCGCAGCCGCCGGGTGTAGCCAAATGCGAATCCGGCAAAGTTACCGGCATGGAATTGTGAATGGAGTTCAAGAATGAATCGCCAAATTACTGCTCGTAAACATTCTTATACGTCTGGATTTACGCTGGTCGAATTGTTGGTCGTGATTGCTATTATTGGAGTTCTGATTGCCGTGCTGCTGCCTGCGGTACAGGCGGCACGAGAAGCGGCCAGGCGAACGCAGTGCAAAAACAATTTAAAGCAGTTCGGATTGGCGAATCAAAACTACCTGAGCGCCAAGAAGGTGTTTCCGCCCAGCGTAAGACTAGGGCCGAATTTGGGAGCCTGGTCGGTGCAAGCGCGGTTGTTGCCGTTTCTGGAGGATTACTCCTTGTATCAGGGAATTGATTTCAGCCTTAGTTACAGTGCGCAAACGACAGCCGCCGGGCAAGCGGTGAAAAGCACTTACATTCCGGTGCTGCATTGCCCTTCGGAACAAAACATCAGCCCAAAATTGGCGGCCGATGGAAGCATCGACAATTGGGCCCCGAATTATGCGGTCAACATTGGCACTTGGTTTGTGTGGGATGCCGCAAGTGGAACCGGCGGCAACGGCGCTTTTTATCCGAATTCCAAGTTGACCACAGCCAGCTTTTCCGACGGCCTGAGCAAAACCATGTGCATGGCCGAAGTGAAAGCTTTCAATCCGTTCATGAGCGGCGCCGCCCTGACGAACCCCGCCATGCCGACCGATCCGACGGCGATTTGCGGCCTGGGCGGCACGTTCAAAACCACTTCATTTGCACATCAAGAGTGGACGGACGGCCGAATGAAGGAATCGGGTTTTACTGCGACATTCACGCCCAATACGCTGGTGCCGTGCACCCAAGGGGGCATCGCCTACGATATGGATTGGATTAATCAAAGCGAAGTCGCCCCGCCAGCGACCGGCGCGATGTCCTACTCGGCCGTCACTTCGCGCAGCTTTCATAGCGGGGTGGTCAACGTGCTGTTGATGGATGGATCGGTCCACACGATTCCTGACTCCATCGATCTGAAAACCTGGCAAGCACTGGCCACCCGCGCCGGCGGAGAAACCATCGATGGCAGCAAGGTGCAATGAGTCTTTTCGGCCTCTTGTGCACCCTGGCTGCCGGTGGTGAAAATCATCCTTGCGGCCATCCTTCTCGAGAAAAACGGCTCGAGCATCCTGTGTGGTTGGCTGGGGTCGACGGGTGCCGCAGCGCAGCGGTGATCGGTGAGCTGGGCAGTGGCGTGAATTCCGGGGGCTCGGCGGCTTCGACCCCGGCCACCCATTCGATTTTTTCATCCAGATTGGGCCATGCCCCGTTTTTTTGGCGGCCTTGCAAATCCTAAGCCAACTGATAAATTGGTGGATTAAATTGTTGGCAATACTAAGGCTGGGGTTTTTTGCAAATTCCTGCCCCGTGCCAGCCGACGGCGTCTTTAAGCATTGCTGTTGGCTCGCGGTGGACAGGGTGGAGGAACATCCTCAAACAGATGGCCATTACCAAAGAGCGAAAGCAGGAACTGATTGGCAGTTACCGGCGCAAAAAGGACGATACTGGCTCGCCGGAAATTCAGGTCGCTTTGTTGACCACGCGCATTGCGGAGCTGACGGGCCACTTGAAAGTGCATCCGAAAGACTATGCGAGCCGGCGTGGCTTGCTAATGATGGTGGGTCGGCGGCGGCGCTTGTTGGATTACCTGAAAACGGTTGATCCGCAGCGCTATTTGGACATCATCAAGCGGCTGGAAATTCGCAAGTAGCGGATGCCGGCACAAGTGTCTTGTTGTTAGAGTGCCTGGTGCCTGCTTCGCGCCAGTTTAGCTCGGACCCCCTGGTGAATTGCGCGCCCGGTCGAACGAGTTGCTAGCAGCAGACCTACAAATACATTCATCACACGATTGCCCACACAACTCACACAGGAACTACGAAATTGAAAGCTCGAGTAGAAAAGCAAATTGGAGACAGCGTTTTTTCGATTGAAACAGGATTTTTTGCCAAGCAGGCCGCCGGTAGTTGCTTGGTGCGATACGGCGAGACGGTGGTCATTGCCGCCGTGGCCAGCGGGCCGCCCCGGGTTGGCGGCGGAGATTTTTTCCCGCTGACTTGCGATTACCGCGAACGGACGGCGGCGGCCGGAAAATTTCCGGGCGGCTTCTTAAAGCGGGAAGGGCGCCCGACGATGAAGGAAACGCTGACATCGCGGTTGATGGATCGGCCCATTCGCCCGCTGTTTCCCACCGGCTTTTACGATGAAGTGCAAATTCAATCGTTCGTGCTGGCCAGCGATCGGCAAAATGACGGCGACGTGTTAGCGATGAACGGCGCTTCGGCGGCGCTGGCGCTTTCCCCCCTGCCCTTTCAAGGTCCGCTAGGTTCGGTGCGGCTCGGTTTGATCGATGGCAAGTTTGTGCCGTTTCCGACGCACGACCAACTGGAAGAAAGCGAGCTGGATTTAATTGTTTCCGGCAGTCGCGACGCCGTGCTGATGATCGAAGGCTTCGCCCGCGAAATGCCCGAGGATCAAATGGCCGCCGCGTTGGTGGAAGCGCACCGCATTATTAAGGAAATTGTGGCGTTGCAGGAAGAGTTGTGCGCCCAATCGCAAGTGCAAAAGGCGGAATTTGTGCCGGCTCCCGCTGACGGATTGTATGACAAGCTAAAAGCACAATATTACGCCGCATTCAAAACGGCCAAGCAAACGGTCGGTAAGCAAAACCGGGCGGCGGCGGTGAGTGAGCTGAAGGAAAAAGCGCTGGCTGCATTGATTCCCGATCCGTCAGCCACCGGTGCCATCGATCCAGTGGCCTTTGGCACGGCCTGGCACAAGCTGGAAGAGCACGTGGTCCGCGACTTAATTCTTTCCGGTGCTCGGGCGGATGGGCGTGACAACAAAACGTTGCGCGACATTGAGTGCCTGGTGGATGTTCTGCCCCGCGTTCACGGCTCGGCGGTTTTTCAACGCGGCGAAACGCAGGCTCTCATCACCGTGACGTTGGGCACCTCCAAGGACGAGCAGCGCGTGGACGGCTTATTCGAGGAGTATTCCAAAAAGTTCATGCTCGATTATTACTTCCCGCCATTTTCGGTCGGCGAGGTAAAACGCATCACCGGCCCAGGCCGGCGCGAAATTGGCCACGGGGCGTTGGCGGAGCGGAGTGTGAAGCCGGTGCTGCCCGATCCCGATGTGTTTCCCTACACCGTGCGCGTGATGTCGGACATTTTTGAATCGAACGGCTCCAGTTCGATGGCCAGCGTCTGCGGAGCGACGCTGGGATTGATGGCCGCCGGCGTGCCGATTAGTAATCCCGTGGCGGGAATTTCCATTGGACTGGTGAAGGAATCCAACAGCCAATGGGTATTGCTCACCGATATTATCGGCGACGAAGATCACTTCGGCGACATGGATTTTAAAGTTGCCGGCACGCAGAAAGGCATCACGGGCATTCAGCTCGATTTGAAAATTGACGGCATCAGCCAGGAAATTATCGCCGGCACCCTGCAACAAGCGCGCGAGGCGCGGATGCAAATCTTGCGGAAAATGCTGACAGCCATTCCCAGGCCGCGGACCGATATTTCGCCCACCGCGCCGCGGCTGTTGCGCACGAAGATCGATCCGGAAAAGATTGGCGCACTGATTGGCCCAGGCGGCAAAACTATCCGTGGCATTCAGGAGCGGACCGGTGCGGTCATTGAAGTGGATGACGATGGCACGGTGATTGTGGCCAGCGATGATGCGGCGGGAGCCAAAGCGGCCATGGAAGCGGTGGAATCGCTGACGGCATCGGTGCAAATTGGCCGCATTTATGAAGGCCGCGTCACCAGCATCAAGGATTTCGGCGCGTTCGTGGAAATTTTGCCCGGCAAAGATGGGTTGTGCCACATTAGTGAGCTGTCGGACGAATTTGTCCGCAGTGTCAGCGATGTGGTGAAAATGGGCGAATACATTCAGGTGAAGGTAATTGCCGTCGACGATCAAGACCGCGTCAAGCTGAGCCGCAAGCAAGCGTTGCGGGAACTGGGCCAATCGCCCACCGGCGGAAATGGGCATGGGAGCCAAGGCGGCGAAGAACCGCAGCGACGCAGAGACACGGAGCGAAGTTGAATCGCGACGCTACGAATTGAGCATGATCGTGGTCGGTCGGCTATCGTTGTTCTCAATGCGGAGCCTTGGAACTTTACGCGGAAAACGATGAACGTTCGACTCTTTGAAATTCTATGCGTCTGTGCGTCTCTGCGGTTCATCTGCAGATTATGCTAGAACCGGCCAAACCATCCGGCGACTCAAGGCGCACTGCCGCCGATCAATACACCGAATTGGCGGTCCTGGCGGGCGGCTTGGCGCACGAAATTAAGAATCCGCTTTCGACCATTCGGCTCAATATGGAATTACTGGCCGAGGATTTGGCTGAATCGCAAGATCATAGCAGCCGCCGGGCCTTGGCGAAGGTGCAATTGGTGCAAAGCCAGTGCACGCGGTTGGAGAGCTTGCTCAATGATTTTTTGCGTTTCGCAAGGCTTGGGCAGCTCAATCTGCAGTCGGCTGATTTGAACGCCGAGGTAGCCCGCGCGCTGGATTTTTATCTACCGCAGGCAGACGAGGCCAACATTGATGTCATTCGCTATTTAGACCCTGAACTGCCAGCGGTGCAGTTAGATGTAGAAACATTTCAGGCGGCCTTGTTGAATTTAATTCTGAATGCCCAACAGGCAATGCCCAGCGGTGGACAGTTGGTGGTCCGAACCAGGGAATTGCCCGGTGCCGTATTACTGGACCTGATTGATACAGGCTGCGGCATGGAGCCGGACGTGCAGCAACACATGTTCGAGGCCTTTTATTCCACTAAGCCCGACGGCAGCGGCCTGGGCCTGCCCACGGCTAAACGAATTGTGGACGCCCACGGCGGACGCATGGCGATGGAAAGCGAAGTGGGTCGAGGCACGAAAGTCACCATCGTGCTGCCGACACCGCCGCGGCTGGCAAATTGCAGTGTGGAAACGATGCACAGCGGAAACCAATCTGACGTTCAAGCCACACAAGATAGTTGAATCGCACATTGGCTATTAATGTTTGAACCAGCATTTGGTCGAGCTATTTGCCGAACCCTTGATTCCTCCTGCCAGGCAGACACTAGTCACCGGCCACCTTTTCCCGGTATCATCGCGGCCATGTCACCAGCTGCCGAAGTTGACTCCGCTGCCATTAAGGCTGCCGATATTCACGTGCTCATTGTCGACAACGACTCGGTCCACGCGCATACCGTGGCCGAAAGCCTTCAACGCGTAGGTTTCCAGTGCGAAGTGGCTACGTCCGGCACGCAAGGCGTGCAAATGCTTACCGATAACTCCTACGAGGTGGTCATCACCGATTTGAAAATGGCCGATATCGACGGCTTGGAGTTGCTCAAACGGACGAAGCAGTCGTTGCCGGAAGCCGAGGTGATTTTGGCTACCGGGCATGCCACCGTGGCATCGGCCGTTTTGGCCATGCAGCAAGGGGCCTTCAACTATTTGCAAAAACCGCTCGATTTGGCCCAATTGCGCGTGGTTACTGAAAAGGCGGCGGAAGCGGCCCGGCTGCGGAAAACCAATGAAGAACTGAACCGTCGGCTGGACGAGAAATTCGGCTTTGAAGGCGTAGTTGGCTCCAGCCCACAAATGAATGCCGTCATCGAGCGACTGCGGCGAATTGCTCCGACCGATGCCAGCGTGCTGATTACGGGCGAAACGGGCACGGGCAAGGAACTGGTGGCGCAGGCAATTCACCAAAATAGTCCGCGCAAAGCCAAGCCGTTTGTGGCGCTCAATTGCGCCGCTTTAAGCGAGAACATTCTAGAAAGCGAGCTGTTCGGCCACGTGAAGGGTGCGTTTACCGACGCCTCAACGGATCGAGTGGGAAAATTCGAGTATGCCCATGGCGGCACGTTGTTTTTGGACGAAGTGGGCGATATGCCGCCAGCGACGCAAATTAAATTGCTACGGGTGCTGGAGAGCGGTGAGATTACGCGCGTGGGCAGCAACGACCTCATTAAAGTCAACGTGCGAATTTTGTCGGCCACCAATCGGAATTTGGAAGACGTGATTGCAGCCGGCACGTTCCGGAGTGATTTGTACCATCGTCTGAAGGTGGTAACGATTGGCTTGCCGCGATTGGTGGAACGAGCCCAGGATATTCCGCTGCTCATCGAGCATTTCATCCGCCAGTTCGCCAAGCGACACCATAAACAGATTAAAAGCATGTCGCTGGCTGCGCGAGTCAAACTGATGAATTACAATTGGCCCGGCAATGTGCGGGAGTTGCGGAACACCATCGAAAGCATGATCGTTGTCGATTTTGACGGCGTGCTAGATGTCGATGATTTGCCGATGGAGTTCGTCGGGCCAGTGGCGTCTGGAGCAACTGCTACCGACGGCAGCGGTGAAGGAAGCGTGGCCACAGCCGCCGTGTTATCGCTGGTAGGCAAGCGGCTGGAGGA
>DASRSD010000017.1 GCA_035656635.1 Pirellulales bacterium | reverse complement strand
GGGGGCGCGGCGGCGGTCCCAACGAGCAACAGATGCAGCAGCAAATGCAGCAAATGATGCAGCAAATGCAGCAGCAGGCACAACAAAATGGAGGAAAAGGAAGCCGTCCGCAACAACAGCAAGAGGATAAAATCTATCTGGCCATCAACCGCCGCGAAAACAGTGTTATGGCGCTAGCCACACCTGATAAGTTAGCTGTGATTGAACAGGCCGTGATGCTGCTCGATGTTCCATCTGCCGGAACTTCGCCGTTGGCTGCCTTGCAGCGAGTACAAATGTATCGCCTGGTGGCGGCCGATCCTGCGCCCATCGTCGCTGTGCTAAAAGATATGGGCAATCTTGACCCATCGACCCGATTGGAAGTCGACAACGTGAACAAAGCCATTATTGTTGATGGGCCGTTGGTCGATCACGTAACCGTGCGGCAGCTTATCGAAAAACTTGACGGCAGCGCCCGGCACTTCGAAGTCGTACAGCTCCGCAAACTCGATGCCGATTATGTTGCCGGCTCCATCGAATTCCTGCTGCGCGGTCCCACGAAAGAGACCAATCGCCCGCGTTATGTGTTCGGCGACTATCGCCAGCCGGATCAGTCCAAAGACGGCGGTTTCCAAGTCGAGGCCGATACCAAGCACAATCGCCTGCTGTTGCGCGTGAATGATATCGAACTTCAGGAAATTCGCGCACTCATGATCAAGTTAGGCGAAGATCCCTTTGGTGACACGCACGGCGACAACATGCGGGTTATCCACGCCGGTCCCGGCCGCGATACCAATCGGCTGCTGGAACAGCTGCAGCGTGTCTGGCCCTCGCTTAGCCCCGCGCCGCTCGAATTGAACGTGGACGAATTGAAAGATATGCCCAAAGGTTCTCGCGGTTATGATGGCAGTAAAGACAATTCCACGGACAATAGCAATTCGCCGAATAAAAGCAGTTCGACCACGAATAAGCCCAGCAATTCGGAAGATGCTAAACACAATGAATCCGATACAGATCGCAAGAACGAAAAAGAGCAAAAAAAACAGCCTGTCCATGCCGCGCCGTCGGCCACCGCCTCCAAAACCCTAACCGTTCCATTCGGCCGTCCGGCCTATAGCGTGTCGATCGACAGCAGTGATGAAAAAACAGCTGACGGCGCTACCCTGAAGCGGGCCAAAACGAACGCGCTAACTGCCACGGAAGCAGAAACGACAGAAACTGATATTCTTGGCCGCCCTTTGCACACCGGTCCGGACGATCGAACTGGCAGCAATAATTCGGCGCCGACCGCCGTAGCGCCATCAACACCGCCGGGAATTTCAATCACTCGCGGCCCGCAAGGTTTGATTGTCACTTCGCGAGATCCGGCGGCGCTCGATCAATTTATGAAGTTGGTCGATGAGCTTTCCCCGGGCGATTCTCGCTATCACGTTTTCACTCTCAAGCACACCTACGCCAAAGATGTGGCCAGCCTGTTGGAAACCGTGTTTTCCAAGGACGCGCAGCGGCAGCGCGACAATTTTTCGATTTATTATTTCTTCGATGAGCAGCCCGAAGATAAAAAAGAGGACCGCAATCGCTTGTCGAAGCGTGAGCCGCTACGATTCACCGCCGATCCGGTCACAAATTCCATTTTGGTGCAGGGAGCCGATGATGACCAACTAGCGGAAATTAAATCGCTTGTCGATTTTTACGATCGCGAGGAGCCGCCCGATTCGCAATCGATCCGCCGAACGCAAATCGTGGCCGTTAAATATGCCAAAGCACAAACGGTGGACGATATCATCAAAGAAGTTTACCGCGATTTGCTTAGTCCGAACGATAAAGCCCTGGTTTCGAACAACCCGCAACAAGGGCAGCAACAACGGCCGTTTTACAGTTTTTACGATATGGGCAACCACCAAGACACTACCAACGGTGTGCCACGGTTCAAGGGTTTGCTGTCCGTCGGCGTCGATGCCACTTCAAACTCGCTGGTTGTTTCCGCGCCGCAGTTTTTACTGACCGACGTCGTCGCCATGATTCACAATTTGGATGATTCCACCAAGCCTGTCGAGCCGGTGGTGCGCGTGATTAGCGTGGGCGGCGTCCTCGACGATCCGCTGATTAAGGACGCGCTGAAAAACGTGGCCGATCCGGAAGCCGCCAAGAAGAACGCCAATGCGTCGCAGTCAAGCCGCGACGATCAGCAGCGCCGCAACCGCTGGAACAACAACGGCCGCAACGGACAAGGTGGTGGAAACAACAACGGGGGAAACGGCAATAACAACAACCAGAACAACAATCGTTAGGCCACGCCCTCATGAGTATTTGACAGCGAGTGAACTCCCCAGGGCGTCTTCCGCCCTGACTAAGCTGTGTTGTGATCTTGCGATTTCACCGCAATTTTCTTCGCTGTGGCAGCCGGCGTCTTTTGCAGGGTAATCGTGAGTATTCCGTTGGCGTGCTCAGCAGTCACTTGCTGCGGATCAACGCTGCTAGGCAATTGCACGGTCCGGCTGAAACTGCCATACCGACTTTCGCGATGGTAAGTGTCGCGGTCTTTTTTCTCGACCGTTTCTTTTTTCTCGCCTGCAATGGTCAATCGGTCCCCCGTGACCGTGATGTCCAGTTCACCAGGATCGACTCCAGGCACTTCGGCCCGTACGGTTACGGCCGTATCGCTTTCGGAAACATCCAATGCCGGTGCCCACCGCCCCCATGAGGCGACCGAATCGCTTAAGGTTTCGAACGGCTCACGCACAAATGAGTCAAACAACCGATTTACTTCTGAACGGAATTCGGTCAACGAAGATAATCGCCCTTCGGGCGTTTCTCCCGATTTGTTTTTCCAAGGAACAAGGTTCATAATCTATTCTCCTTAATTTCATACATGATAGGCCTTTTGACCGAATTTCCGAAATTGTTTTTCAACGACGTCGAAATTTACTTTGCGGAGACCTTAATTTTCCGAGGTTTCATCGCTTCCGCCTTGGGCAAGTGCAGCGTGAGCACACCGCCGGAATATTCAGCCGCTATGCGCGTAGCCTCAATTTGCTCACTCACGCGGAACGTGCGATAGAAGTCGCCTACGCCGTACTCCTGACGCAGATAGGGACCCTGCGAGTCCTGACGCTCGCTTACTTTCGCATGGATCGTCAATGCGCCGTCTTCAAAATGGATGTCGATTTGGTCGTTCTTCGCGCCCGGCACGTCGGCCAGCACAACCAACTGGTCGGGCAACTCGTAAATGTCGACATTCGGTCGGTAGTACGGTCCGCCGCGAGTATGTTTGGGTGGCAATACGTCGACGGCGCCGTTTTCTTGGTTGAGAGTAGTTTCAACAGACATAATTGGCCTCCAGATCAATATTTCTTGTTTAGATTTGATTGGACAACTTGCAAAAATTAATGTGCGTTCTATTCCGTTTTCACTTGAATTTTCCGTGGCTTGGCGGCTTCGGCCTTAGGCAACGTTAACAGAAGAACACCGTCGTTCAGTGCCGCCCGAACATTATCGGCAGTCACTTCGGTCGACAGCCGAAGAATGCGCGTGAACGAGCCCTGCCCACGTTCACGACGATGAAACGCCCCATCGCCTAGCGGCTCTTCCGGGCGTTGGCCTTTAATAGTCAATTCATTGCCAACGACGGTCACGTCCAACTGCTCAGGCTTCACTCCCGGAACTTCGGCTTCAACGAATAAATTGTCGCTGTCTTCCCATACATTGACCGCAAGAAAACCGCGGCCGGTAACCAAGCGTGCCGCTCCTGTTACGGTAGGATGTGTGAACACATTTGTGAACAAACGATCGACTTCCTCACGCAATTGCTGAATTGGATGGACAGTAATTGTGCTTCGCATCACCATTTTATGCCTCCGTTTTATTGCATGTCTCCAAAAGAGGGGTTATTCGAAAATCAAAACAGACGAACAAACCCAAGCCACTGACACAAGCAAAGTCTGTGCCCAATTGGATGGCTGCCATACATGCCATAAATCATTAGCCGCTGGGTTGTTATGATCTGGAAAAACCGCCTACCCAATTGCAAAATCCACTGCCGCTGCCAAACTGACAGAAACTGCCGGGACGCCTCTGAGCAAGTGTGTTACGTCTGGATTGACTGTGCATCGCATCCGAAGACAAGGGCCAAATTACAGCAGTGAGTCCATTGCTGCCGCTGTCTCGCCGAGCCTATGTTGTAAAACCTTACAGGCTTTAACAATCGCACCGCCTCAGGCAAAAATCGCCCAAGTTTTCAGTTGGCCAACGTGGTTGTGGAGGGCTCCGTAAGCCCGTATACTGGTTAATTCGTATATTTCCCAGTTTATTTCCCGTGGTGGCCAGACCACGGTTTTTATGCGTTTTAAGTTACTGGACAGAATTGTCGAACTGAAGGCCGGCGAAAGCATTACGGCGATTAAGGGATTAGCATTGGCCGAAGATTATCTGGCCGATCACTTTCCACAGTTCCCTGTGATGCCAGGCGTGTTTATGCTAGAGGCCCTGACACAAGCGTCGGCATGGCTTGTTCGTGCGACGGAAGATTTTAAGCACAGCATGGTGGTCCTGCGTGAAGCGCGGAATGTGAAATACGCCGACTTCGTCGCCCCCGGTCAAACGCTGACCGTAACGGCGGAAATCATTGGACAAACGCCCGAACAAACCAAACTTAAAGCCCAAGGCAGTGTGAACGGAAAAGTAAATGTGACAGCCCGCTTGGTGCTGGGCAAATACAACCTGGCGGACAGGAATCCGGTTTGCGCTAGCTCCGACGCACACGTAATCCGAGAAATGCGTTCGCTGTTCAACGTGTTGTATCGGCCCACCGACGTTCTGCCTGGCGCGCCGTCCGCCAATGGCAGCCATTCGGCGGTGCCTTCGTTGGCTTGTAATCCGGCGGCTGTGCAATAACCTGGTTGATGCACTGCGTCGCCTCCATTGCACCGGCAAAAATACGACGACAAATCAAATTATTTTGTGAAAGAACTGGAGGGATATAATCCATGCCTGCACAGCAAGCCGAAGTATTCGAGAAAGTCCGCACTTGTTTGGTAGATGCGCTGGGAGTCGACGACGATGAGGTCACCTCCGAGGCCACCATGGTTGGCGATTTGGGCGCCGAATCAATCGATTTTCTCGACATTGTGTTCCGCTTGGAAAAAACGTTTAACATCAAAATTCCGCGTGGAGAGCTCTTTCCGGAAGACATTCTCAGCAATGCCCAGTATGTGCGCGATGGGAAGGTAACGTCCGAAGGCATTGATCAATTAAGAAAGCGAATGCCGTTTGTCGATCTCGCCAAGTTTGAAGCCGATCCGCGTGTGACCAACTTCGGCAATTTGCTCACCGTGCAAGATTTAGTGAACTACGTGCAAACAAAATTGACGTAGTGAACCATTTGGGGTGGGCAACCGACCTCCAAGCCGAGGGCGGTTGTCGCTGCGATCTGTCTCGATATTTGAACTTTGAACCTGCTGATTTGCCATGCGCTGGTTTTGGATCGATCGCTTTACCGAATTCGTCAGTGGACAATCAGCCACGGCAATCAAGACGCTATCGCTTTCGGAAGACCATCTGCACGATCATTTTCCTGGCGCCTCGGTCATGCCGAACACGCTTATTCTGGAAGGCATGGCACAAACCGCCGGCTTATTGGTGTGCGAACACAGTGGCTTCACCAAACAAGTGATTTTGGCAAAAGTTTCCAAAGCTGTGTTTCATGGCGAAGCATGGCCGGGCGACATGCTCACGTACCGCGCATTGCTGCAAGACATTAAAGAAGACGGCGCCATGACGACTGTCACCAGCGAAGTGAATGGCAAGCCCCAAGCCGAAGCGGAAATTTTCTTCGCCCATTTGGAACAAGTGAATCAACGCGGCGATCGGCTGGAATTGTTCGTTCCTTACGATTTGTTTTCTTGGTTGCGATTGCTCAAGCTGTATGAAGTGGGGCGCGATGCCGATGGCAATCCGCTACAAATTCATCCTCGCATGGCCGAAAGCGATCCGTTTTTAAGCCGCCAGGTGGCGGCCAAGTAACTGCCTATTAGCCAAATCGATCTACGAGCGACGTGTCGGACGTCATTCGTCGAGAAAAGGCAACGGCGCGCCCATAACTGTGGATTGAAATGGAGTTGAATAGGAGCGCTTTATGAAACGTCGTGTTGTCATCACCGGAGTTGGCTGTGTGACGCCATTGGGCAATTCCGTCGACGAAATGTGGCGCCGGTTGCTTAAAGGAGAATCAGGCGTCGGCTATACCACGCACTTTGATGCCAGCAATTTCCCGACCAAAATTTCGGCTGAAGTGAAAAACTGGGATATTGCCGATGCCGGCGAAGATCCCAACCGCTGGAAATATCGGGGGCGGCACACGCGATTTGCAGCCGGCGCCGCCAAGCAAGCTATGCAAGATTCCGGACTGACTGACGGCCAATACGATCCCACCCGCTTCGGCGTGTATTTGGGCAGCGGTGAAGGACAGCAAGATTTTTCCAGCTTCACACGGATGATGGCCCAAGCGTTGGAAGGCGAACAGTTAGATGTCGCTGCCTTTACGCGCGAAGGCTTGGAAACGCTGCATCCCATGGCAGAACTGGAACAAGAACCACACATGCCCGCCGCGCACATGGCTTCCATGTTCAACGCGCAGGGCCCCAACGCCAATTGTCTTACTGCCTGCGCCGCAAGCAGTCAGGCCATCGGCGAAGCAGTGGAGTTGATTCGCCGTGGTGAAGCCGAGTTAATGCTTTCTGGGGGCACACATAGCATGATTCATCCGTTTGGTGTGACTGGATTTAATTTGCTCACGGCGCTTTCGACGCGTAACGATGCACCGACAAAAGCCTCGCGCCCGTTCGACAAAGATCGTGATGGCTTTGTGCTGGGGGAGGGTTCTTCGATGGTCGTGCTGGAAGAACTGGACCACGCCAAAGCCCGCGGCGCAAAAATTTACGGCGAAGTGCTAGGTTATGGTTCCACCGCCGATGCTTATCGCATTACCGATACGCACCCCGAAGGAAGGGGCGGCGCAGGCTGCATTCGGCTGGCGATGGAAGATGCCGGATTAAATCCGACGGACGTGCATTACATTAACGCTCACGGCACCAGTACTGACGTGAACGATAAAGTCGAAACACTAGCAATTAAAACCGTGTTTGGCGATCAGGCGTACAAAGTGCCCGTTTCCAGTACGAAAAGCATGTTGGGGCATTTGATTGCCGCCGCTGGCGCCACCGAGTTGCTGATTTGTGTAATGGCGATCCGCGATAACGTCTTACCGCCGACCATCAATTATGAAACCCCCGATTCCGAGTGCGATTTAGATTACATTCCCAACACAGCCCGGCAGGCTCGTTGTGATGTGGCGTTGAGCAATTCGTTCGGCTTTGGCGGCCAAAATATCTCGCTGATTGTCGGACGCTTTCAGAAATAATCTTTCGCGCCGATCATCAAAAATGGTTGCGATTTCAACGTAAAAGTCCACGGGCGGCAACCCCGTGGGCTGGAATTTTTACGCTTTATTGTTTCCCGTCCTTACGGTCCAATACTCGGCGGGTTGTTGGCAAAGAAATCGCGCGGGCCACGGCTCGTGTAATATGGAT
Organism: Pirellulales bacterium; assembly: GCA_035656635.1. NCBI lineage: Bacteria > Pseudomonadati > Planctomycetota > Planctomycetia > Pirellulales > Pirellulales bacterium. Next base: position 1,732 of record DASRSD010000017.1, on the reverse strand, counting down.
ACGCAACCTGCGCCGCCGGCGGACCAGCCGGACCACCCAATTGCGAATATACGTTTGCCCGATTCGTTGCGCAATCGGGAATGGGCGAGCAAGCGGCGTTATGGGACATGCAACCGCAGTCTCCTGAGAAAGCACCCGTCGCCGGACCGGGGCACGCGCCTCCTTGGCATCCGCAGCCGTTATTGCCTCCATAAGTGCCCGGACACCCGCCAGGGCCGCACGCGCCGCAATTGGGTCCACAGTAGCCGCAGCCCTGATCGCAGCCGCAATTGCTGTTGTTGCACTTGGAACTTCCGCACCACCAATGATTTCCGCAGCATCCTGTACTAGCCGCTACGAACAACGTAGCCAGGAGCGCAAACAATGTATTTCGCATGGTTTTAATTCCTTTTCATATTGCGGGCGCACTACCATCAGCGGCGCAGGCGGGATGCTGCCACGCCGCTGCTTTGCATTGCCGGCTCGCGTCCAGCCGCGCGCAAAGGAGCGCGAAAACCGAGTTCTTCACCGGTCGTTCACGACCAATGCAGTCGGCAACTTCGCGCAGAGCCAGCCATTGGCATCCAATGGGTCTTTGTGTCGGCCTGAGCCCTCCTCGGCTTACCGACACCCTCTGATAGCCGTATCGACCGGAAAATCCATAGAATCCAGCAAATCGTTACTACCGCTACGATTGCTAGCGTGAAATGCGCGGCTGTTTAGTCGCGATTAGATTTGCGTTTACTCTGCGCGAGCTTGTTCCTCTGTCCGGGACTGTTCGATTTGCAAGATAACGCTTTCCGAATCGCTGCCGACCAATGAATACGCCGCCAACTTGCGCAATTGCAATCCCTGAAACAGGCCCCGATGCCGCGCTTCGCCCCGTTCTTCCACCCATTGCGGGCCCTTAATCACCAGCAGCCGCCCAATATTTCCCCAATGCGGCTTGAACCACGCCAGCAACTTGGCCAGCGGGGCCACCGCACGAATTAACAACGAATCGAACCGCTGCATTCCTACAAGCGCTTCAGCCCGAGCGTGATGCACAGTTGCCGGAATACCTGCCTCCTCGACGATGGCTGCCACGGCTTTCGCTTTTTTGGCGACCGAATCACACAATGCTACACGTACGTCGGGCCGTAAAATGGCGATCACCGCGCCGGGCACGCCCCCGCCAGTTCCCACATCGAGCACGTGCTCCTGCGATGCAAGTAAATTGGCTAATTGCAGACTGTCGGTCACATCACGCACCACGAATTTTTCGAACGTCATGTGACGGGTCAGGTTCAGCCGACCATTCCATTCCCACAATCGCTGGGCATAACGTTCCAGCGCAGAAATTTGCTCCGGCGGCAACTCCAGGCCATGCCGAACGAGCGCCGCAGTCAGCGAATCGGTGTGTGGGTCAATGCTGTCCGTCATGTGGAATGGCTCACGTGCATTACGCGATTCTCTGTAATGATATAATCCATGCGCCGGTCGTGCAGTTCTAGGGGCAGCTCCGGAACCAACTGGCATTCAAAGGCCAATCCAATGACTAGACGCGGAGGTTGAGTGGCCAAGTAGCGATCGTAAAATCCGCCGCCAGCGCCCAATCGTTCGCCCACTTCCGTGAACGCCACGCCGGGGCAAATGCACACATCAATGGAACCCACAAACGCCTCGTCCGGCGACGGCGACAAAATGCCGAATTCGTCCAGCTGCAATTCGTCGAACGAATGAATCTGCTGGGCAACCATTTCGCCTAATCCCA
>DASRSD010000016.1 GCA_035656635.1 Pirellulales bacterium | reverse complement strand
ATCCAAATGGGAGCTCGCGGTTTTTCGCCGGCCAGAAAATCGATGGTTGCTCCCACGCATAGCGCCACCGGCGCGGCAATTTGCTGGCGATGGGTATGCACCCATAATTCCTGTTTTGGTGCGCCCAGGCCAACAACCAACACATCAGGCCGCACGGCTGCGATGCGCTCAAGAATCGCGGCGTTCTCTCTCTGATTCTTTTCAAACCCCAGAGGCGGACTGTATGTGCCGACAACACTAACTGCTGGCCACCGTTGGCGAATATTTTCGGCCGCACGATCCGCCACTCCTGGCGCTGCGCCCAGCAAGAACACGCGCAGTGGGAAACTTGTCGATTTTGCGTTAGCCATTTCGAATAGCGCCGGAACAAGATCGCTACCGGGTACACGCTCCGGAATTTTTCGACCCAAAAGCCTGGCTGCCGCCAATACCGGAAATCCGTCGGCTAGCACCAACGAAGCATCAATATATGCTCGCTGCAGGCCAATGTGCTCCTGGAACATTACGGCATGGTCGACATTTGGCGTCACTACGTAGCGGCACCTTCCATCCGGGTTATGAACCCAGTGTACTAGTTGCCCAATGGCCTCCGGCATTCGCACCGCATCAAGTTTCATTCCAAATAAACGAACGGTATTGCTCATGAGGTTCTCTGTTTGTTATTCACCGTCGCAATACATGTCGATAAATGCCAGCCACGCCTGCGGCCATGGCTGTATCCGAAAATCGCTCCACGTGACTCGCGAGCGCATTGGCCCGCAACGTTTGCCAACGGTGCTTTCCAGTGATCACTTCCACAACAGCATTCGCCAATGCATTTGCGTCGTTCGGTTCCACTAGCAGTCCGTCTTCACCATGGCGAATGACATCGGCAATTCCGTCCACGCGACTGCCGATAGGCGGCACGCCTGCAGCCATGGCTTCGAGGACGGCCATCGGCATACCTTCGGCTAAGATGCTCGGCAAAACTAGCAAGTCCAGTCCATTCAATTCGTCGTTGATATTTTGCCTAAAGCCGCGCCATTCCACGTGATTCGTAATGCCCAATTCATCCGCCAATCGCATCGATTGCTCTAGATACTGCGGGGTGTCAAATCCGCCAATTACGCGTAACCGCACAGGCGTTTCTCGGTGTTGCAAAATCGCTAGTGCTTCCAATAACACTTCCAGTCCTTTGCGTGGTCGCAACAGGGCAACCATTCCCAACGTCCAAACACCTTCAGGCGGATTTCGATTTGCTAAATCTCGGCGCCGCGGCACGCCATTGCGAACTAGATGAATTAGCTCCGCTGAAACTCCCCATTGGCGGATATATTTGGCTGCAGAGGGTGATACGGCGATGATAGCCGAAGCATGCGAAAGGCTTACTCGCTCGGCGTGGGCTGCCAGCCTTGCCAACCAACCACGGCCAACTTCCGTGGCAGTGTGACCATGAACGTGATGCACGAGCGGTACGCCCGCCAATCGAGCCGCAATCTGACCAACTAGCGCCGTGCGCGGCGTGTGGCTGTGAATGATGTTGAACTCTCTGGCTCGCACCAAGCGGGCCAATTGCCAAGCCGGGCGCAAATCGAATCGGGACCGCATTGGCACGGAGAATAGAGGCGCTGTTTGACAATGACGATCTGTGGGAAATCGATCGGGTTTGAGGCAGGCGATCCCAACTTCAATTTCACACTCCGGCAATCGCATGGCGAGCAAATCCTGTACACGCTCGGCCCCCGCATAATGTTCTCCATTGATCACATGTAAAACCCGCAGCGATTTCGCCGATTTGACTGTGGCTGTACTGCCCACCACGCACGAAGCCTCTAAACCTGACGAATGTACAGTCTCGAGCGCGGAGCTTATTGGCAATTCTAGCGATTCTAGGAGTGTCGAATTATCCGCCATGGAGAGTTCTGTGGTCGGAGAAGCAAAACGAGAAACGTTCCCGAGATTCAGGAAAGCAAACTGCTTGAAAACGCGTTGACAAGAAAGACGATTGGCGTAGACGCTTTTTAAACTCTACGTCATAAAAACCGGACGGGCGTGGCGTATCACAACTCCATTTCAATACGCCCCTTTGCAAGTAATCACCTTCAGCGGGGTTCGCACCAAAAGCTTGAAGTCGGTCCACAGGCTTTGATGTCGCAGATACCAAATATCCATGCGCACCCAATCTTCGAAACCGATATCGCTGCGGCCACTCACTTGCCACAGGCACGTCAATCCGGGCTTGATGGCTAGTCGTCGACGCTGCCAAGGTTTATATTTCGCCACTTCCTTGGGAACCGGTGGGCGCGGACCCACCAGAGACATGTGACCCAACAGCACATTGGCCAATTGCGGCATTTCGTCGATGCTGGTTTTTCGCAGCCATCGTCCGAGCCGCGTCACCCGAGGATCACAACGATTCTTAAAAATTGGTCCATCTTTTTCGTTTCGCACTAGATATTGCAACTTGTCGGCATCCAAACGCATTGTGCGAAATTTATACATCCAAAAATGGCGCCCACAATGTCCAACGCGTCGTTGCCGAAACAATGGCTTGCCCCGCGTAGTGACAACCAAAACCGCTAAAACGGTAAGCAAAATTGGCGATAACAGCACCAGCAACAACAGTGAACCAACAATGTCCAACACGCGTTTTAGCGCTAAATATTCCAGCGATAAATTCCCCTCCGCCCAGATATACGGCGTTTGTTGGATTGGAAGCTGTGTGGCCGGTCGTGGCCGAATCGCAACTTGCGGTGGTACAAACGATCTAGCTGGTAAAGCTGCGGTATATTCCTCGACAGTTAGGGATGCAGATATTAGGGTTGCTGTGCCTGCGTCATCGCTCAGGCAATGCCAAGCGATTTTTTTCCATTGGCTGAGCTGCCTGCTCATACACTTCAACATGCTTGCTCCTTTTATGATGCACTTTGGAAGAATTACTCGATGATGAGTCTGCCACCGGGTAACTAACATGCAGCTCTAATGGCAAAGAGCATGCCTGAGCCAAAGCTACAGCAGCAGAGCCAAGCTAATTTCTGATTGGCTAATGGCTTGCGGAGAGAAAAGTTGGTCGAACGTCGTTATTTCAGTAACTTAATATCACGACTTTGTTTCCGCTTATCAACGCAATGTTGCGGTACGGCAACATTGAGCCGATTGTGCGTCATTATGCCGCCAACCAGCGGGTGTGACGCCAGCGAGCCAAAGCCCAAGCCAGCCACGTGCTACCGATGGCTGCGATCGCAAATGTTGTCAAATCCAATGGCCACGTGATTGGCCAGTGCAGCTTGGTCGCAACTGCTTCGAACGTTTTAATCACTAATGGGTGGGCCAAATAAATACCAAATGCCACGGCACCAAACCTTCCGAAGCGCTCAACCCAAACAGGCGCCTGTGGTTGCAAAGCTGCAATGAACAGCAGCGTACCGGATAGATTCTCCACGAAGTCATTGCGGCCACACGCTACCAGCCAAGCCACAAGAGTCGCGAACCCACCAATGGCAATCAACGTTGTTGTGCGGTAAAAGACGATTCTTTTCAATCCATAGGGAAAAACCAGCGCCACCGCAAATCCCCAACACGCAGCTGGCAATGCCTGCCAAGCTAGCAGTGCAAAATTTGCATCAGCCGCCACCCAATCTGGCGGATTCGTGCACGCCACAAGCAAGCCGACTGGAATCGCGACTGCACCCACAATGCATCCCAGCTTCTTGCGTCTTAGAAGCGGCCGAGCAGCGATGAATGTTGCCAATGTCACCACCAACACGAACGGCATAAACCACAAATGCCAAAACGTGCCCGTCCACAGAATTTTAAATCCAGAAAAATCATTGGCCTGATCGGGCAAAGCCACTTTTTTGAATAGCTTGAGCAGCACATAAATTAGGCTCCAACCTACGAATGGAACGTAAATTCGGCGAAATCTATTCACCGCGTATTCGCGCCACGAGCGATGCGGTTGCCGGCGTAACCCATCAATTACAAAAAACACCGCTCCGGCAGTGAAAAATGGAACTGCAAACCGCCCCAGCACATTCCATGAACTCAACTGCGGTGAACGCGGCGTATGTAGCCACACAATGCTGTAGGCCGCGGCGAGCCGCGCAAAATCCAGCCACATCAAACGTGTTGATGGGCGCGCAGCCTGCCGGCTAGAACAAAGACTGCCGCGAGGAATCGCAGTAACCGTGGCCATGCAAGAAAATGCCTGTAAATGGACTGCGTAACAATCCTGGTATTTGTTTTTGCCCGAAGAATTAGTGAATTTCGTTGGATCGGAGTGACTTTTGCCGCAAGGCCCGAAACAACTCCTACCATAAAAACATCTACAAATTGACACCGTCAATAATGTTCGTGTCCTGAAACATAGCGCTTGGCAAATACATCCCCACAAGAGGAATTCTCATTTGCCGACTGATCCATTCCGCGCGTCGCAGCCGTTTTGGATCGGCCAATCTCAAATGTCGATGAACAACATAGGTGACCGCCAGCAGTCATCCATCGACAATCGCCGCTTGGGCAGGAATAAGCAATCAAAACGAGGTGCACCCCATCAGCGGGCCAGCGCCACTTTGCGGAGAGCCCGCTTTAAGGATAGATCGCGCTTGGTAACCAAGTTGTCATTTCCGTCATGAGAGGAACTACCGTTTGTAGCTCGAGGGAAGGCATCTGAAACAGCAACATTCAGAACCTGCTCTTGTTGAATCGCTTCCGAATGTACCGGATTTACCGTCAAAAACACGATGCCCAGACCAATGAACAATCCACCCAGCAGTCCGCCCAAAACGATTGTCGCTTTCCCAGGTCCTACTGGCGAGTCACCGGCAACAGGAGCATCAATGGCCGCAATCAAGCTCGCCGTGCGGGCAGCAGCCTGGCTGGCTCGCGCTTCGGCCAATTGCTGCTCAGCCGCTTTCAAAATATCGGCACGTTGGTCCCGCTCGGCTGCTAGATTGGCGTATTCAGCCCGCATTCCGGCCAATTTTCTCAACCGCTCGCGGGCATCATTGAGTTGTGACACGAGTGCATCCGCTCGAGCCTGGGATAACCCCAGTTCCGCTTTGACGCCAATAATGGCTGAATCAATCTCGCCACGGACTTTGTCGGTAATTTCTTGCTCGGCCGCTTTAGCCGCAACCACCAAGGGATGATTTGCAGTCAAGCCGCCGGATAGTTGCGAAGTATGTAGTTGCGCGTCCACCAAACCATCTTTTAAGCGGCGCAATTCGGGCTGCGCCTCCAACAAGCGGTTGGGGGCAGAAGCCAGCGAATGCCCATCGGCCTTCGAAGTTTCAAGGAGCGAAAGTAGCTCCTGGTTACTATCGATCGACTGTCGGGCTTGTCGTAATTCCTGCTCCATTTCGTTGATCGACCGACGCAAAGGGCTATCGCCGCCGCCCAGTTCGTTTAGCAAACGTAATTCCCCCAAATCGGCGCCAACCTCGCTTTCAATGGCCGTCAATTCTGTCGTGGTACTTTTCAGATCGCCGTTGGCCAAGTCGACCGTTTTGCTCAATTCTGCAATTAAACTTTGCGCTTTTTGATCGCGCAGTTCTTGCGATCGCAATTGAAGTTGTCGGCAAATGGCTGCAGTCAAATCAACCGCTCGCTGGCGGTTTTCGGCTTCGGCATTCAAATAAAACACTTCGGTTTTTCCAAACTCAGCACCCTTTGGCGGAGACAATTTAACCCGGCCTTGCAAAGCCGCAATAGCTGCATCGGTAGGCCACGAAGCAATAGATTTTGATTTGGCATCTGGTCCAACTTCGGCGAGCGCACCGCTTAATACAGCGCGGCTGTGAACTAACTCCAGAATGGTTTCCTGTGTGGTTTTCATGTCATCTGGCTGCTGGAATTTACCGGGACGAGCAGTAGCGCCCATGGCCTCATCGCGGGCCATCAAGGCCTGCGAAGCATCCCAGGTGACAGGATGCAACAAGGCATAAACCGCAGCCAACATCGGCATAATCAATATTGGAGCGATCCACCGTCGAGGATGATCTCGCAAAATGCGAAGCACGTCGGCAGGCGTGATCGATGGCTTGTTGATCCGCGACATAAGAGTGTCCTTCGTAGTTACCTTTGAATGAACGATTTACCGAGCCGGGTGATGCTGTTAGAAAGCAAAGTCAGTGCCGACGATATTTCCACCAGATTTCGGTGGGTCGTCAAAAACTACAAATCTTCACGCCACATATATTTGCGGCGGCTTGGCCAAGGAATTCGTCATTTTAAATGCCCCGCTGAAAAGGCGGCGCGTTGATCTATTGCCACAGCTTGTTTCCACCACACCACGCACTGCCAAATCGCAACCCCTGCAATCAGGCAACTGTAACCGTGAAATTCGCACGAATGCCATGAAACAATTTGCTTTGAACAACTTGAGAGCGAATGTTTCAATATTCGGCTCAATCGCCTGTCGAATAGACCGGTAGCCGTGAGCATTGGCGCACAAAATGCAACACAAGTGATCAATAGGTTCTAGTCGACGGCGATTCACAAATCAGCACTATGTGCCTGTTGCCTGTCTTCTAGGAACATCACGCCGATGGAATCATAAGCGGACTCGCAAACCAAAACTTTCATTCTAATTCAATTTGCATGCACATTAATCGCCATTTTGATTTCGCTTCACTTGCACCGCTTAAAGAAAATTGGAATGCATTGGCATGCGGCGTCCCTTTTAGACGCTGGGAATGGCTTGAGACATGGTGGCGACATTATGGTTATGGAAAAAATGGCCAGCCTCTACGTGACCGTGCACTGTTTGTACTCACCGTGTGTGATGAAGAACACCAAGTGGTCGCCATTGCACCTTGGTACCGGATTGTTTCTCGCAGCGGAGCGAAACTAATTCGGTTTTTGGGTGACGGCCAAGTTTGCAGCGACTACCTCACCATGCTGTGCCGTTCAGGGCAAGAACAAGCCGTCGCCACAGCACTGGCAGATTGGCTAATGTTACGGAATCAGCGATCAGCATTTCATTACAACTTGACAACCGACGAGCGGTGTCAAGCTTATCCTCAAGGCACAAATAGTCGCCAAATTTTCGCTAGCGACTGTCGCTGGGACCGCATGGAATTTGTCGGCATAGCTGACAATGACGTTCCAATCTATCACTTGGTGGAGCAGTTGGAAGTTCGGGGAAATATGGTCTCTTCCGAATCCGCAATGAATTTGTGGCGCGTTCCGCTACCTCCATCCTGGGAAGAATTCTTGATGATCCTTTCCAAATCTCATCGCAACCGGTTGCGACGAGCAGACAAAATCTACTTTCAATCAGGGCTAGTACATCTCCATCGGGCGACAGCGCCGAATCAGATCGCTGACTTCTTCGACATCTTCATCGATCTGCATCAGCGCAATTGGCAACGTCGCGGTTTTCCGGGTTGCTTTGCTTCATCCACGTTTGAAACCTTTCTTCGCGAAGTGGCAACTCGCTTACTTGCCGATGGTCAAATCACGCTCACTTGGCTGGAAATGGATGGCAAGCCTTTAGCAGCCGAATATCGACTGCATGGGGACAAAGTGATGTATGCCTATCAGAGCGGAATGGATCCGGATCGGCTCCAAATAAGACCCGGCGAATTGGCTAACATGGCATCGATTCGAAACGCAATTGAGCTAGGACAAAATGCTTACGATTTCCTCCGCGGCGACGAAGAGTACAAAGCGCGTTGGCGCGCGGAACCGCATCCCATGCTTTCGATCCGTGTAGTTCCACAGCATGTATCCGCACGCCTGCGACATAATGCCTGGCGAGCCAAGCAAAATCTAAAACAGTGGATTAAAAGCGGCTTGCAATTGACAAGCCATTGGATTCCATCCTTAACAACGCAAGAGTAGTTACGTTACAAGTAATCACGATGAATCTCCGAGAAAACTTTCGCCGATTGTTACTGTGTAGTTATTGTAGTGCTACGCTGCCCTATCGGCGCTGGTTCCTTGCATGCCATTCTGCTCAAGGCGCCATACCGATCATCGTGCTTTTTTATCACCGCATTGCCGATGATGATAGCCGCAACTGGACCCATTCGAATCGTCTCTTTCGGCAGCAAATCGAATGGCTAGAGCAACACTGCGAGCTAATTTCTCTCCACGAGGTCCAGCGCCGAATACAGGCTGGTTATAACGATCGTTTAGCCGCCAGTATAACTTTCGATGATGGCTACTCGGAGAATTGCGACCAAGCAATCCCGCTGCTAATTGAAAAGAAAATTCCTTGCACCTATTTTGTCAGCTCGCGGCATGTCTTGGAAGGCGGCAAATTTGCCCACGACACAGCGACTGCTGGCCGGGCCGTTCCCAACACCCTAGCACAGTTACGTTGGATGGCTAACTGCGGCATCGAAATTGGTTCACATACCCGCACCCATGCTGATTTGGGCCGCATTAGCGATGAACGCCAACTGTACGATGAAGTCATTGTCGCAGGAGAAGAATTGCAAGCAGCCATCGACCGGCCAGTGCGCTATTTCGCTTTCCCCTACGGAATGCCTCAGAACCTTAATGCTCAGGCAATCCAAATGGCACGCAATTATGGTTACCAAGCGGTGTGTTCGGCCTATGGAGATTACAACATTCCAGGGGACGATCCGTTCCATATTCGAAGATTTCATGCAGACGACATGTTGCGACTTAAAAACTG
>DASRSD010000015.1 GCA_035656635.1 Pirellulales bacterium | reverse complement strand
TATGCCGGCAATCCTCGCCGAGCGGTCTGCAAGGCCGCCAGCAACACCGACAGCGGAGATTTACTGGTCGTCGCCACTTCCTCTATACGACACCACCCATCATCCTTGTTTAGCTAGCACGAGGGGATTTCTACAGAGCCTTTCCGTCCCTTTTTTGCCAACGGCTTTGAGCACGCCGCTGGTGAAATCGACCGGCCATTGGATGATATCGCCCGGCGCATGCGATTTGCTGCCCAGCGATTGGCCGTCGTGAAACAGCTCGACACTATCACAATTGGTGAAGCAGTAAATTCCGTTTCGGTTGGCTCCCGGGCGGTTGCGACCACGGCCGCCGATACCATTGGTCGAGAGGTACACCATCGGCGCGTCGCTCCATAGGCTTTGCCGGAAATAATATTGATTTTTCGGGAAGCCGGCGAGGTTCAGCAACCCGGCGCCGTTTCCGTGCGAAGGCCAGACTCCCGCCTCGCCCAGGTAATCGATGCCCGTCCATAAAAATTGCCCTGCAATGTAATCGTTTTGCGTAACGGCTTGCCAGGCGGCCGGCGTGTGAAAGTTTTCGCTGCCGTAAATGACACGATCTGGATGCGCCGCATGGTCGCCCGCATAAAGCCGCTCCATGTAGTTGTAGCCTTCCACATCGAGCAGTTGTTTGTATAAGTTTGTTTCCGGAAACGCGCAGGCTGCCGTGACAGGCCGGGTGGTGTCGACCGCTTTGACATCTTTGATTAGCCGCTCGGCAATTGGCGGCAGCTCCTTGGAATTTGGCGGGAACGGATCGTTTTGGTAATCGATTTCGTTCCCAATGCTCCACATGATGATGGACGGATGATTGCGATCGCGCACAATCATGTCGCGAATGTCGGTATCGGCGCACTTATCAAAATCGCTGTGATAACCATCCGTGCCCGCCTGACCCACGTTGTGCCCGACAATCCATTTATGCTTTCCTTCGGTCCATTCGTCGAAGGCTTCGTCCATCACCAGAAATCCCAGGCGGTCGCACCAATCTAAAAATTCCGGCGCGGGCGGATTGTGGCTGCAGCGAATGGCGTTACAGCCGGCTTCCTGCAGCAGCTTGAGCCGCCGCTGCCACACCGCAATGGGCACCGCCGCACCCAGCGCGCCGGCATCGTGATGCACACAAACACCTTTCAATTTCAGGCTTTCACCATTGAGCGAAAATCCTTTCGCCGGATCGAACACAAACGTGCGGATGCCAAACGGCGTGCGATATTCGTCGATCACCCGGCCAGCCTGTTTCACTTGCGTGAGCGCGCTGTAAAGATTGGGATGATCTGGCGACCAGAGCGCAGGCTGGGCGACTTTTGCAGTGCCGCTGGTTTGCTGCTGCCCGCCCGCGGGCACCGCGCCGATTTTTTCGGCCGTGGCCACCGTCTTTCCTTGTCCGTCTTGAATTTGCGTGGTTACGGTCACGTCGGCTGGCGCGCTGCCGTCGTTTTTCACCACGGTTTGCACGTCGACATCGGCCGAGTCAGCCGTAACGTGCGGGGTGGTGACGAACACGCCATTGGTATCGACATGCACCTTATCGGTGACGTTCAAAAAAACATTTCGGTAAATGCCCGAGCCGGCGTACCAGCGCGAGTCAGCATTCAAATGATGATCCACGCGCACGGCTAGGACGTTTTTGTCGCCGAACTTGATCGCCGGGGCTAGATCGCACGTGAACGAACTGTAACCATAAGGCCGCTGGCCGACTTGCTTGCCGTTGCACCAAATGGTGCTGTGATTCATGACGCCGTCGAAACGAACGCTGATCGATTGATCTTTGTCGTCGGCGGGCACGGTGAAGGTTTTGCGATACCAGCCAATTCCGCAAGGCAAAAACGCGGTGCAACTGGCCAGCTTGGAATCGAATTGTCCCTCGATGCTCCAATCGTGCGGCAGGTCGAGCGTACGCCAGGCTGCGTCGTCAAAGTCGGCCTCTTGCGCCTTCGCATCGTCTCCCTTAAAAAATTTCCATTGCTCGTTGAATAAGAGATTCCGTCCGGCATCGGCTGGCACGACGGAGACCGCAGAGGTGGACGATGTTTCAGCCGTGATGGCGGTGTGCGAAAACATTGCCAACACTAAAATGGCCGCGATCATGGTTAGCCCGACCACCGCAATGGAACTCCTCATTCGACGCTCCCTTTAAGAACTGGAAAGTATTGCTGCGAGCAACGATTCAATACTTTATTTGTAATTACTCTTAGCGCCGATACAACCGTTCATCGCTAGGGCCATTACGAATCGTGGTGAACCACGATAACGCCAGTTTCCGCCGCGAAAGAAGACGGCCAGAGAGCGTACGGGGCGTTTGGCGAATTGATTTCGCTGGATACTGCATCAGGCGGCATTCCCAGAGCCGAGCTGGCATCGATCTTCTGCACGTGTAGGCCGAATAAGTCGTTACCGGCTAAGGCGACATTGGCGGAAGCGACTTGTGGCAGCCACATAGGAACGGTGGGAAGCAGCGCGGTAATCATTTCAGGGGCTCTGTGTGCTGCGGGATTGTCAATCGGAGCAAGCATCTGGGGCATGATTGAAGTTTCGCGCCTGAGGTTTGTCGGCGCGGCCGCAATGTCGGAGTTCGTGCTCAATGCGGGATTGCCGTTGCCGCCTTTTTCCGTCGGAACGACGCTGCTGCTACTGGCGGTCTCACTTTCGCTGGCGATTGCGATGTCACTGGTGCTGCCATGGCCGCTGAGCAACAAATTCAACAGCGCTTGCTCATCGATGTTGTTAAAGTGCCCGTCGCCATTCACGTCGCCGATCATCATCAAATTAGCTGGCGACAGGTTGTACTGAGTCAAGTACGCATTCACATTCGTCAGAGCCGTCATCGCGGGGAGAATGTCGGCGGCATTGACGTGTCCGTCCTGATTGAAATCGCCCAAAACGAGTTCCGTAAACTTGTCGGCCGGCGTCTTGGCGGAAACTCCGTAACCGAAGATGGAACCATTGACGTTTGCATTGGGGTTATCGCTCACGTGGTCGGTTTCATTCACGCCCGATTGCACCGTGACATCCACGGTTCCGGAAACTTTGGGAACAACCACGGAAAGCTGGGTATCGCTCAGCACGGTGACCGCGGTGGCGACGGTCGAACCAAAAAAGACCGACAAATGCCCCGCGGCCCCGGAAAAATTCTGGCCGGTAATGGTTAGCGTGCTGCCCGCCGTGGCCTTGCTGGTTCCCAGGCCGGTGACCACCGGCGCCAAGTTCAGCACTTGGAAATCGCCGGCATTCAGCACTTCCAAACCGTTCGACGCAAAAATATCGTCCACGTTCCAAGTGAGCGAAATGTGGTTGTTGGCGTCGACCGCTGCCGAAGCGCCGGTCACGTACATCGCGCTGCCAATATCAGCGACAATCAGCCCGTATTGCTGCATCGCCCGGGCCACAATTTGCGATTCCGGTGGCATGTTGTTAATCAGCGTGTTGATGGCCGGAGTGTTGGCCAGCCGCAACCGGGCTCCCAGCGGCACGTTGTTGGCGCCACCCGACGTGCTGACCATGTGCGAAGCGGGGTAAATATATTGCGGGTTGATATCGCCGGAAGGCAGGGTCATCCGCAGCGCGTGATGGATGGTGCCTTGCCCTCCCTGCGAGATGGGCAATCCTTCGTCGGGCCGCGCCAGGCCCGCCAAAATCGAAAGACCGGCGGCATCGGCCGAGGTAGCGCCGAGAGTGCGGAACGTATTGGTGTTCATGTTCCAAACGGTTTCTTGGGCGGCGTGCCACAGGCCATCCGTGTGCGCAAGCTCCACGTTATTGTTGTTGGGAAATAATTTTGGATCGCTGGGCCGCGTGACGCCGTACAGCTCGTAGGCAACGTTGTTGTCTTCATCCCAGATAATCAGATGCGAATCGCCACGCTGATTGGCGTTGTAACCGCCCCCATTGGCATTGGGACCATTCTGATAATCTCCTTCCAGCACGGCGCCCGCTGGAATTGGCACGGGAACAATGTCGCTCTTATCCGGGTAATTGTCGATCGAAACATTTATCTTCGTGGTACTGTTCCCATGCACGATGTTCACGGGAATGCCGTATAACGGGTCGCTGCCGTTGGCCGGATCGTCGGCGCCCCAATCGGGATGCACACGCGTTGAAGCGCCGATGTGCGCAATAATGGCCGCCGAATTCGCCGCCACCGGCGCATTACTGATGTTTTGGTTCCAGGGGTTATCTGCCGGAAAAAGCTGCTGACCCAACAGGGTCAACATGCGCCGCCCTTCCAGTTCCTCGATCTGAAGAATCTGATGGCGGCAAAGGCCGGGGCGGCTCCGGCGGCGCCGTTTAGCATGGCCGCTGAATCGGCGGCGCGAATTGCGGGCCTTGTGTAGCAGGTGGGCCAGTCCAAACATGGTCCGCATCCTTTCGCGATCGCGGAACCGCACCCCTGCCGCGGCGATTCATCGGAACATCGCTGTATGCAGCCAGTAAGCTACACATATATTGTGCGACTCGATGAAAATGGCCCATTGTAAAAAATGCCGCGCGGCGAAATTATCGCCACGCCAATTATACACATTAGCCCAGAAATTCCCAACGACCAAGCACCAATGATCGAATGGCTACCAACTTCGGCCGCTAGCAGGTATGGTTCACGGAACGAATTTTATCTCCGTCGATTATTGCACGATCTCAATATCAGTTAGCGCATGGCAGTTTTTCCAGCAGATTACCCGGCGGCCATTCCGGAGCGGTTCAAGGGACTTATTTTCGATTGCGATGGAACATTGGCCGACACCATGCCGCTGCATTATTTGGCATGGAAAGAAGCAATGGATGCCCGAAACATTCATTTTCCGGAAGAGCGATTTTACGCATTTTCCGGCATGCCCACGGTGACGATTATCGAAACGCTGGCCAAGGAGCAAAATGTGGCGTGCGATGCGCAAGCTGCCGCTGAGGAAAAAGAGCGCTTGTTTTTGACCAAGCTGGCGCTGCTCGAGCCGGTGCATTGCGTGGTGGAAATTGTTCACAGAGAAAAGGGGCGTCGCAAACTGGCGGTGGCCTCGGGCGGTTGGAAAAGCGTTATCAACCAAACCCTGGCCGCCGTGGGATTAACCGGCCTGTTCGACGCAATCGTGGGAGCGGACGACGTGCAGCACGGCAAGCCCGCCCCCGATATTTTCTTGAAAGCGGCTGAATGCTTGCAGTTGCAGCCCGCCGAATGCCTCGTTTACGAAGACGGCAATTTGGGAATTGAAGCGGCCAAGGCGGCTGGCATGCAAGTGATTGACGTGCGCCCCTGGTATTTGCCGAAGCGCTGATTGGGCCGCAGGGCATGTGCGCTTATTTACTTGCCGCATCGCTGCGTGGGTCGGTTACTCGGCCCAAAAACAAAATGCTGCCGGTGGCGTTTTCGCGGATGAGAAACACAAAGGGATGATCGGCGCGGAAGTGCAAGGGCGGGGGCGGCATGGCGAGCGCTCGCATGACCACGCCGGTGGCGGCGGCCGCTTCGGTTCCTTCTTCATTCACGTCGACATACGCCTTGTGCACCACCGCCGAAATAAACAAATCGTGCTTGCCGTCCATTCCGGAAAAATCAGCCTCTGCAGAAAACGCCAGGGGCATGCCCAATTTGGACAACACTTCTCCTAATTCCAGTTGCGTGCTGAGCTTGAATTTGGGGAGCCAAATGTTAATTGGCCGCTCTTGCAGGCCGGAGGTCCATTTTTTCAGGTTGTCGCTAGTGAGCTGTTTTTCCAGGCCCGCAAGGCCATCCGTAGATTTGGGCAACAGCGCTACCAGCGACAATTCCCCCTTGGTGTAGGGCAATTCCAAAACTTGCAGGGCGGCGTTACTGCCCACATCGAATTCTCCATACCGCATGCGGCTGTCCAGAAACATCAGCGGCACAGTTACCTGCTTGCCGCTGGAGAGGGTGAACGGCGCTGGCTGAGTCAACGTCGGTTTGAACGGCGATTCCCATTTTCCTTTGAAGTACACGGCATTGGTCAGCACCAGCTTGGTCATTGGGCCGAGTGCGCTGGCTGAGATTAAATCCTTGATTTTGTCGCGTGTCGCCTGTGCTACCCAATCATTAATGGTTTGCGCTGCCTGTTGCGCGTGGCTGAAATCGAGTTGTTGTAAATCGGCCTGATAATTTTCATGCAGAGTTTTTAAGAAGCCATTGAGAAAATGGAAGCCTTGCGCACCCCAGAGCCGGTTGGCGACACTTAGCTGATACAGGCCGCGCTTTCCGGCATCGTTGAGCCGCTGCATCAGCGCGGCTTCTCCTGCGGCAACTGCGTCGGGCGACCCACCCAAGTGCAGCACCTTGGCCATTTGCGCAGCGGTGTCTCCCCCGGCTCCCGTGTAGGTCATCGCCAAAGCGCTGGAAATGCTTTGGGGCGAAAAAAACAAATTCCCATCCGCGGCGGCCAACTGGCCGTATAAATCCAGCGCGAATTGGTTGCCGCTTTCAATCACAGCAGCTTCGTTGGGTGCAGGGGGCTGGGGCGCGGCGGCGGTAAGTGGTCGGGACTGAACCATCAAACCGATGACGCCACAAACGCCAATCCAGAGAAATCGGAACTCGAAGCGCATGATTTACCTCCGGGGAACGGCCGACGGTTTCTGCAAGCAGCTTTTTGCCATGCCCGATTATCGTGCAAGCGGCGCGATCCGTAAAGGTTTGGCGCGGTGCGCACTCCAAAGTTGGATGCTGGCAATGGATTTGTTAGTCTGAATTAGCACGGCGGCCATGTGGCGCGACGCTGCTTTTTCCCACTTTTTGCGCGAATACAAATGTCGGATCTGAGCAACACACCATCGGCCGATTTGCCCCTGCTGGTGTTCGACGGCGAGTGCCGTTTTTGCCGCGCCACCATCGAGCGTTGGCGGGAAGCACTCGGCTCGCAAATGCGCTTTGCACCGTATCAGGAAGTTGGGGTGCGATTTCCACAAATTGGCGAGAAAGCGTTCCGGCAGGCGGTTCACTTTGTCGATGCCCAAGGTGCGACATCCCGCGGCGCCGAAGCGGTTTTTCGCGTCATGGCATACTTTGGGCGAAAGCGTTGGCTGCTGTGGATGTATACGCGCTTGCCACTATTTGCGTTTTTAGCGGAATCGATTTATCGGCTGGTGGCGGCCAACCGCACGCCGCTCAGCACGATTCGACGCGTATGGTGGGGTAAAGATTTGCAGCAGCCCACGTATCATATTTCCAGTGCCCTGTTTTTGCGTTTGCTGGGCGTGGTGTACTTGATTGCGTTTGTGTCGTTGTGGGTGCAAATTGATGGGTTGATCGGCGATCACGGTATTTCGCCGCTGGCGAATTACCAAGACGCGCTTGTGCAATTGTTCGCGCAACAATCGCCGCCGCTAATGCCGGCGTGGAATGTTCCCACGCTGACGTGGCTCAATCCGCACAATGGCTTCCTACACGTGCTGTGCGGAGCCGGAACCGTGCTTTCGCTGATGCTGATCGCCGGCGTGTTGCCATTGCCAACGTTGATTTTATTGTGGGTCGATTATTTATCGCTGTTTCATGCGGGGCAGGAGTTTTTAAGTTTTCAGTGGGACATTTTGCTGCTGGAAACGGGCTTTGCGGCGATTTTTTTGGCCCCGTTTGTGGTGCGCTCCAAATTCTTGGCCGATCGGCATCCGCCGCGTTTGGCGATTTGGCTCATCGGGTGGATTCTGTTCCGGCTGATGCTGGAATCGGGCGCGGTCAAGCTCACCTGGAGCGAATTGTCGCCAATTCCAGTGCCGAACACGTGGAAATCGCTCACGGCGCTCAACTCTCACTACTGGACGCAGCCGCTGCCGATGTGGACCAGTTGGTACATGGCGAAAATGCCCCAGTGGTTTCAAAAATTGTCGGTCGTATTTGTTTTGGCGGTGGAGCTGGGAACGCCGTGGCTGATGTGCGGGCCGCGGATGTTGCGGGCGATTGCCTGCGGGGCGATTACGCTGCTGATGCTGCTGATTGCGGCGACGGGCAATTACAACTTTTTTAACCTGCTAACCGTTGTCCTGGCGCTCTTGCTGTTGGACGATAAAATGTGGCCCCGATTTCTGCGGCAGCGAATTCGCGGAACCGATTGGCCCCTGTTGGCATCGCACACTCGCTGGCGGACGGTGTTGTTGATTCCGTTTGCCGTGTTCGCGCTGTTGGCCGGCAGCGGGCAAGTGAGAGAAGCTCTGTTCCCGACTTACGATGCCGGAACCCCGCTGGCATCGCAGATGCACCTCACACAATTCTGCCTGGTGAATCCCACGGTTTGTTTCGGCAAATGACCGAAACTCGCCCCGAAATTTTAATTGAAGGCAGCACCGACAACGCCAACTGGAAGCCGTACGAATTCCGTTGGAAGCCGGGTGATTTATCTCAAGCGCCGCGGTGCAACACGCCGCACCAGCCGCGGCTCGATTGGCAAATGTGGTTTGAAGCGCTGCATTTGGAAGAGGTTTATCGAACAACAGGAGCCGTCGATCTACGGAATGTGGACCTTTGGTTTCAGTCGTTCCTGATGCAATTGCTCAAAGGCGAACCGGCCGTGCTGGGCCTGTTAGAAGCCAATCCGTTTCCCGAGCGGCCCCCGAGATTCATTCGGATTGTGTTTTGCCAATATCGCTTTACCGATGCCGCGGAGCGCCGGCAGACGGGCGATTGGTGGAATCGGACCGTGGTTGCGGTCAGCTCCAGTTGTTCCCTGCCGCCATAGCCAGCCAATTGCCCGCGTTTCTGAATCCCAACCGGGGGGAAAGCCGGTGGTTTTTGGCCGTTATTTGCCGAGGAAAAAGACGAGATTTTGAATTCCCTCAAGTGTTTGCTTCCCGGCACAGCTGCGATTATCATGGAAGAATCTATCTAGCAAACGCCCGGAACAACTCGGGTCAATTTGTTTGGCGTTTGACCCAAGATGGCGTTCACACCGTACACACACATTGCAGCCTGCGGTCCATCGTCAGATAGCCACAGCGTCGATACACACCACGGAAGAGGCAACCCAGATGAAGTCTTGGCGTCGCGGTTTGGCACGTCGTCGGTCTCGGCGGGAACAAAAGTTGGCACGGTTACGCAGCGGACAACGGTTGCGGGTCGAGGCTCTGGAAGACCGGAGCATGCTGGCCGTCACGCTGCCGGTGATTACCGGTCCCGATACGAGCGGCGTATTCGACGTTGCCTCGGGCAAAGATTTATATGTGCCGTTGGCGGCGTCTGATACCGCCGGAACGACCATTTCTTACACCGTCACCAGCAGTAATCCCAACGTTACGGCCACGGTGTTTACCGGCAACCCGGTGTTGCAGCTAAACGTGAGCGGCGTAACCGGGCCGAACAACACGGCCTTTTCTGGATCGATCACGTTCGAGCTGTTTCAGAACATCGACCCAACCACCGTTGCGGCTATTATCAGCAAAGTGAACTCGGGAGAGTACAACAACAAATCTTTTTACCGCGTGGAGAACAGCGATCCCACGTTTGAATTAATTCAAGGCGGCGTGTCTCAGACCGGCGACGGCACCAGCATTATCGACGAATTCAACGTGGCCACCCCGTTTAACAGCTCGGGCTTGCTGGCGATGGCCAACACCGGAGCGCCCAACTCCAATTCGTCGGAGTTTTTTGTCACGGCGCTCAACCGGCCGCTGGCCGATGATCCACAGCAACTGAATTACCGCTTCACGGTGTTCGGACAACTGATAACGGGTCAGGCCATTTACAACGACATTCTCAACACAAAAACTTCCTCAAGCACCGGCGAAGGTGTGCCCCTAACGACGGTGAAAATTAATTCGGCCAGCATCATCACCGACAACCAACACACGGTGGTGCAAATTTCCGAGCCGAGCAATTTCACCGGTACCGCCACCCTCACCGTAACTGCCAACGCCTCCGATGGCACGCATGTCTCGCAAAACTTCACCATCAGTGCTGCTCCGCCCACGAACACCGCTGTCCAACCGATTATTCTCAACCCGGTTTCCAACGTCACCACACATATCAATTCGCCGGTCCAGGTGCAGCTTTCGTTGGAGGGAATTAACAGCAATCTGACTGGATCGCCGACATTTAACATTGTTTCTACGAGCAATCTTTCCAATGCGCCGAGCAACGTTACGGTTAGCGCGCCGACGATCTCGGGAAATACGGCCACCTTCACCCTCACGCCATCCAGTGGATTCACCGGCACCATTAACCTTGTGGCCGATGTCACGGCCTCCGGACAAGCCACCGACGCCGTGCAATTTGCTCTTACGGTGGGCGCGACGGTCTCCATCACCAGCGTAACCTCGCCCATCAATAGCACGAACGATGCCAATACGACGGTGAGCGGCACCGGCGGCGTGGGCGAAACCATCTCCGTGGTCGCCAGCGATGGGACTCACACGACGGCTCCGCAAACCGCCACGGTTGGCCAAAATGGCGCCTGGTCCGTCAGCGGCATTAACGTGAGCTCGCTGAACGATGGCAGCATTACTTACACGGCCAATGCGACCAATTCGCTGAATGACACCGCCAGCACCAGCACTACCAGTACGAAGAACACCGCCGGGCCGTCGGTGGCCATTACCTCGCTGACCGACCCCATCAATCACACGAATCAAACCAGCACGACGGCGAGCGGCACCGGAGAGGCTGGCGCTACCATCTCCATAGTCGCCAGCGACGGCACTCATAGCACCACCCCGAAGGGCTCGACCATTGGTTCCGGCGGCACGTGGAGCATTAGCGGCATTAACGTGAGTACGTTGAACGACGGCACCATTACTTACACTGTTACTGCCACTGATTCCACCCAAAATTCTGCGACTGCTTCCAAGACGGCTACGAAAAACGCAGCGCTGCCCACGGTGGCCGTGACTTCAATCACCAGCCCGGTGAATAGCAGCAATGTCACGAACACGTCTGCCAGCGGCACCGGGTCAGTGGGCGATAGCGTTTCGGTTGTGGCCAGCGACGGCACCCACACCACAGCGGCCCAAACGACGACGATCACAACCGGCACTTCGTGGTCGATCAGCAACATCGACGTGAGCGGCCTTTCCGACGGCACCATCACTTACACGGCCACCATCAGCGATACGAGCAACAACACCGCCACCGGTTCGAAAACGACGACCAAAGATACCGTGGCTCCCAGCGTAGCGGTGACCACGGTGACTAGCCAAATCAATAAGAGCAATGCCACGAGCACTTCCGCCAGCGGCACCGGCAGTGTCGGAGCCACGGTTCAGGTAGTGGCCAGCGACGGCATACATACGTCCACGGCCAAGTCGGCAACGGTTGGTTCGGGAGGCACATGGTCGATCACCGGCATTGACGTGAGTTCGCTTACCGACGGCACAATCACTTACACGGCGACCGCTACCGATTCGGCCGGCAACTCGGCCATCGCTTCGAAAAGCACGACCAAAGATACTGTCGTTCCCGCGGTGACAATCACCGCGGTGACGACGCCAGTTAATAAGGCGAACGTTACTAGCACGTCGGCCAACGGAACGGGCGAAGTGGGAGCACATATTTCGGTCGTTGCTAGCGATGGCACGCATACCACGGCTGCCCAGACCACTACCGTGGGCACCGACACCAATTGGAGTGTAAGCGGCATCAATGTTAGTACGCTCACCGATGGCACCATCACCTACACGGTCACAGCCACCGATTCGTTCAATAATTCCAACACCGCTGCTAAGTCCACGACCAAAGATACGGTTGCCCCGACGGTGGCCATCACGGCGGTAACCAATCCAATTAACACCGGCAACGTCAGTAGCACCAGCGCCAATGGAACTGGCACCGTGGGAGCGAATATTCAGGTGGTGGCCAGCGACGGTAGCGGCCATAGCTCCGCTCCGCAAACCACAACGGTTGGCTCCGGCGGCACATGGAGCGTGAGCAACGTCGATGTTTCTTCGCTGAACGATGGCACCGTCACCTACACCGTTACGGCCAGCGATACTGCCGGCAACCAAGCCACTGCCAGCAAAACGGCGACCAAAAACACCGTTCCGCCGTCCGTGGCGGTAACCACCGTTACCACGCCGATCAATACCGCCAACGCCAGCAGCACCAGTGCCAGTGGAACGGGCACTGTGGGCGTGACTATTTCTGTTGTGGCCAGCGATGGCACGCACACCACGGCGGCCAAGACCACGACGGTCAGTTCCGGTGGCACCTGGACCGTGAGCGGCATCAACGTCAGCACGCTGAGCGACGGCACCATTACCTACACGGCAACGGCCACCAACTCGTCCAATAATTCGGCAATCGCCAGCGCCACTTCGACGAAAGATACCGGCGCTCCGCCGGTAGCCATCACGGCGGTAACCACTCCGGTTGGCAGCGGCAACAAGACCAACACTTCTGCCAGCGGCACGGGCGAAAACGGCGATTCGATTTCGGTTGTGGCCAGCGATGGCGGCGGTCATCACACGGCAGCTCAAGCCACGACGGTTTCCGGCGGCACGTGGACCGTGAATGGAATTGACGACACTTCGCTCAGCGATGGAACCATTACCTACACGGTCACCGAAACCGATCCTGGCAACAACACTTCCACGGCCAGCAAAACCACCACCAAAGACACCGTGCCGCCGACCGTGGCCATCGGGTCGGTTACCAATCCCATCAATAATTCCAATGAATCCAATACCACGGCCAGCGGAACAGGCAGTGTAGGCGCTTCGATTTCGGTGGTCGCCAGCGACGGCATCACCACGACCCCAGCCCAAGTGACTACCGTCGATCAATCTGGAGCGTGGAGTGTAAGCGGCATTGATGTAACCGGGCTGAACGATGGGACCATTACCTACACCGTCACGGCCACCGATGCAGCCAACAATTCTTCACAAGCCACGCTCACGTCAACCAAGACCACGTTCCTGCCAGGCGCCGCGACGACTACGCAAGTCACGTCGGATCACCCCAGCGGTTCCGTCTACGGGCAGTCGGTTCAATTTACGGTCACGGTTACGAGCCTCAGCGGCACGCCGACGGGCACGGTGCAATTCCAAAGCGATGGGGTGAGCATTGGCTCCCCGGTCACGCTCAGCGGGGGCACGGCCACGTTTTCGACTTCGTCGCTCACGGCGGCCAATCACACCATTACGGCCATCTATTCGGGCGTGAGCGCCGTGTTCAGCGGATCGCAGGGGAGCGTGGGACAGAACGTTTCGCCTGCCCCGCTGACGATTACCGCCGGCGATCAATCGAAGGTATTTGGCGCGCCGTTGCCGACATTCGCGGCCGGGTTTAGCGGCTTTGTGAATAATGATTCTCCAGCCAGTTTGACCACGCCGCCGGTCTTTAGCACTACCGCCACGGCCACCAGTGCACCCGGCCCATACACCATTACCGTCAGCGGCGCGACCGATCCGAACTATACCATCGTGTTTGATTCCGGCACGCTGACGGTCTCTCAGGCCAACACTTCCATCAATTTGCACTCTTCCGCCTCGACGATTGGCGTGTCGCAAAGCTTAACGCTGACCGCCACGGTGGGCGTGGCTTCGCCAGGCGCCGGCTCGCCGACGGGAACCGTCACGTTCATGGATGGAACGACCTCGTTGGGGACCGAGAATGTCGGTTCCGGCGGTATTGCCACGTTGGTTGTACCCGGCAATACGTTTGCGCTCGGTTCCCACTCGATCACGGCCGTTTATCAAGGCGACACCAACTTCGCCGCCAGTCCTGCCTCGGCTGCGGTAGCACTCACGGTGAACGCAATTGATACCACGTTGCCTCCCAGTGTCGATATTGACGGGCCCAGCATAGGCGTTCGCCAGCAACTGTTAACGTATACATTCACCGTTACCGATCCGAATGCATCGGTGAACGAGGCGGCCGGGTATACGTATTCCATCAACTGGGGAGACGGCCAAACGCAATCGATTGCCGCGGTTCCCAATTCGACGGAGCAATCGTTAACCCACGTGTACACGGTTAGCCACAGCTACACGGTGTCGGTCGCGGTCGCCAATCAACTCAATGTTTCCAGCACGCCGGCGACTCAAACGGTGGCAATTTCCGCGGTGGCGCTGGAACCCGATGCGGTCAATCCGGACCAGATGGATTTATACATTGGCGGCACAACAGGGAACGATCAAATCACCGTGCTGGCGGCCGGTGGAAACAAAGTTGGCGTGACGATTAACCGACAATCGCAGGGCGTATTTTCCGCCGCCGCCATTTACGCGTTTGGCGGAGCTGGCAACGATAACATCCAAATTTCGCCCAACGTGCGGTTGCCGGCCCTGCTCGATGGCGGCACCGGCAACGATTGGCTAGTAGGTGGCAGTGGGCGCAACATTCTCATTGGCGGAACTGGCGCCGACAGTCTACAAGGCGGCCGCGGCGACGATTTTTTCGTGACCGGCTCGTCCACTTTGGAAGGCGATGCCCAATCGCTGAACTTCATCATGGCGGAGTGGAATTCAGCCGACAGCCTGGCCGACCGGCAGAGCAACATTAGCGGCAACGGCGATGGCAGCGGCGCCAATGGCGATGTGTTCCTGCAAATTGGCTCGACGGTGCTCGACGACGGCGCGGTCGACCACGTGTTCGGCTTAGGCGGACACGATTGGAGGCTGCCCAGCTAAGCGTTGCACCCCTGAAGTGCGGCGCAACGTATTGAAGCGGCAAAATTGCGGCGACATCTTACATGGTGTCCGCGCAACAACTGCCTTCCGCCGCCTGCCGGGCGCAGTTCTCAACAGTTTCCACCAATTGCACCACGTCGAGCGGCTTGGCCATATAACCGTTCATACCGGCCGCCAGGCACCGTTCATTGTCGCCGGGCATGGCATGAGCCGTTAGGGCGATGATCGGCACGCGGGCGCCATTGGGCAAAGCACGAATGGCGGCCGTGGCTTGGAATCCATCCAGCTCCGGCATTTGCACATCCATCAGAATGACATCGTAGGTGGCGTGCGTCGCGCATTCCACCGCTTCGCGGCCGTCGGAAGCAACATCAATGGTATGGCCCCGTTGCCGCATGGCATGCTGCACCAACATTTGGTTGGCGCGCACATCTTCAGCAAGAAGCACATGCAGCTTGGTTGCCGGACCACCGTTGGAATGCGCGCCATTGCGAGCGAGCCCTGCCCGGGCGGCATCCGCCGATTCAGCAGCTTCTTTCGGCGCGCCAACTTTCTCCGTTTTCGGCGCCAGGCGTAAAAGCAGAGTGAAGCAAAATCTGCTGCCATCGCCAGGCTTGCTTTCCACCGACAATTTGCCTCCCATGGCGCGAATCAAATCCGAAGCAATGGCCAAGCCCAAGCCAATGCCGCCGTGCCGGCGCGTGCTGGAGGCATCGACCTGCGCAAAGGGAGTAAAAATGCGTTCTTGATCGGCCGCCGAAATGCCAATGCCGGTATCGCTGATCGCAAAATACACGTGGGCTTCATGCTCGGTGGCGTAGTGCAAGCTAGCTTCAATGCCAATTCGGCCACGGTCGGTAAACTTCAGCGCGTTGGATAACAAATTGTTCAAAATTTGCCGCAGCCGGAGCGGATCACCCAGCAGCTGATCCGGCACCTGCTCGCTAATTTTAATGCCCAGCGCCAAGCCCTTGTCGGTAGCGCGAAAACCGTATGCCCGCGCTAAATCGTCAACCAGCTCTCTTAAGCCAAATGGCGTGTTCTGCAACGTAAACTTGCCGGCTTCCATTTTCGACAAATCGAGAATTTCGTTCAGCAATTCCAACAACACTTGCGAGCTGGAGCGGACCGTCGTCAAAAATTCGCGCACCAGAGGCAAAAGCTCTTCGCGCAGCGCTAAATCGGTCATGCCGATAATGGCGTTCATGGGCGTGCGCAATTCGTGGCTCACGTTCGCCAAAAATTCGTTCTTCGCACGGTTGGCTTGCTCGGCCGCTACTCGGGCAGCATGCTCGTGCGCCAGCGCAATCCGTTCGTCCGCTTGTCGGCGCACCTGTTGCGTCATGCGGTACAACTCGACAAACACCGAAACCTTGGTCCGCAACACCTCGGGCACCACCGGCGTGAGAATATAATCGACGGCCCCCAGCGAGTAGCCGCGGTGGGCGTAAGTGTCGTCAGGAAAAGCCGTGAGGAAAATGATCGGCGTGTGTTCCGATTGCCGGCGCTGCCGGATTAAGTTGGCCGTTTCAAAGCCATCCAGCTCCGGCATGTTCACGTCGAGCAAAATGACTGCAAAATCTTCATTCAGCAATCGCCGCAGGGCTTCGGCTCCGGATCCAACCGAAACAATTTCCTGCCCCAAGTTTTGCAGCACAACCTCCACGGCGAGGCGCTTTTCCGCCACGTCGTCGACGATTAAAATTTTTGCCTTCTCTGCTGCGGATTCCATATTACACGGTTAACCAGGCCCGCAAAACGGAAAGCATTTGCTCCGGATCGACCGGCTTGGACAAATAGTCCCATGCCCCCGCTTCAATGCACTTCTCGCGGTCTCCCTTCATGGCTTTGGCGGTGACCGCCACAATCGGCAAATCGCGGAAGCGAGAAATTTGACGAATGGCACGCGTGGTGTCCAGGCCATCCATTTCCGGCATCATAATGTCCATCAGCACAATATCCACATCGGGGGCAGCCTGCAACAGGTTGATGGCGTCACGCCCGGTTTCCGCCGAGACGGTCACCATGTCGTAGCGCTCCAAAATGCTGGTCAGGGCGAAAATATTGCGGATGTCGTCGTCAACGATCAACACTTTCTTGCCGGCTAGAACGGCATGCGGCTTGCTGTCCTCAGTCAGCACCTTCTGACAATCTTCCGACAGCGTGGAAATCGGCAGGCACAGCGCGCTGACCAACTGCCGGGCCAAGTACGGCAACGAATTGCTCACGTGCAGATTAAACTCGTGCGCTAGCCGCTGTAGCCGTTCGCGCCGGTCGTCGTCTAATTCGGCCGGCAGTTGCAAAACCGTCGGACGACCTTCCATCGCCGGCTGCGAAATCACTTGCTCCGCCAGCGCTGCCAAGGTCATGTCGGGCACCTCGCAATTCAAAATCACGGCATCGACCGGGCCGTTCCCAAGGGCTTGCAGCAAGGCGGCGCCGCTTTCGACGCATTCAATTTTGACGCCCGGGGCGCTTAACAACTGGGACAGCACATTGCGCTTTTCGGCCTGGGGTTCCAATTGCACCACCCGCCGCTGCGTGCGCTCCACTTCGGCGTGAACTTTGCCCAAAAATTCTTCCAGCATTTCCGCGGTTTGAATCGGCTTGGGCAAAATGCCTTGTGCGCCCTGCTTGTAGCCGCGCTCCAGTTGATCGGCCGTGGAAACGATGTAAACGGGAATATGCTGCAGCGAGAAATCGCGCTTGAGCCGGGCCAAAACGTGCCAGCCGTCAATGTCGGGCAGCGAAATATCCAAGAGCACCGCCTGCGGTTGATATTCGCCTGCCAAGGCAATGGCCGCCGCGCCCAAGGGCGTGGTAATGCCTTTGAACCCAACTTTGTGCGCGGTTTCCAACACGAAGCGGGCGAAATCGATGTCGTTATCGACAATTAGCACCACCCGGTCGTCCCCTTGAATATTGTTCCGATCGTCCGGCGCCTCGGCGACATAGCTGAATTCCAATTCGGTTGGAACATGATCCGGCGCGGTATCCGCAATGGGCGATTCAATGCGTGTTATGGTAGTCGGCTTGGGGGCCGGCAACGCCGCACGGCGCACCACCTTTTGCGGAACAAACGTCTGCGGCAAGAACAGCGTAAAGGTGCTGCCTGTGCCCGGCTGACTGACCAAGCCAATTTCGCCTCCCAGCAGGCGGGCGATTTCGCGGCTGATGGCCAACCCCAAGCCGGTGCCGCCGTATTTGCGGCTCGTGCTGCCGTCGGCCTGTTGAAAGGCTTCGAAAATAATGTGCTGCTTTTCCAGCGGAATGCCGATGCCCGTGTCGGAAACCGAGATGGCCAGCACGCTGTCGCTGGCGCTGAGCGATTCAATTTCCGGATGCCAGCCGCCGTCGGCCATTTGAATTTTCAAGTTGACTTGCCCTTCGTGCGTGAATTTAAACGCGTTGGAAAGCAAATTCTTGAGCACTTGCTGCAGCCGCTTACTGTCGGTCGTGAGCGTGCGCGGTAAATTCGGATCCAGCTGCACGAGGAAATCCACGCCTTTGGCTTCCGCCACGTGCCGGAAGGTGCGCTCCACATAATTGTGCAAATCGGCGAACCGCAGTTCACCGACGTCCAGCACCACCGTGCCCGATTCAATTTTCGACAAGTCGAGAATGTCGTTAATCAACATCAGCAAATCGTTGCCGGAGGAGTGAATGGTTTTGGCGTATTCGGTTTGCTTGGCCGACAGGTTGCCGTCCGGGTTTTTCGAAAGTTGATCGGAGAGAATCAACAAGCTGTTCAGCGGCGTGCGCAATTCGTGCGACATGTTGGCCAAGAATTCCGATTTGTACTTCGAGGTGAGCGCCAACTGCTCGGCCTTTTCTTCCAGCGCTTGCCGGGCTTGCTCCACCTCGCGGTTTTTGCGTTCCACTTCCACGTTTTGGTGGGCCAGCAAGCGGGCTTTTTCCTGCAATTCCTCGTTGGTCTGCTGCAATTCTTCCTGCCGGCTTTGAAGTTCCTGGGCCAGCGATTGGGATTGCTTCAGCAAATCTTCCGTGCGCATGTTGGCTTCGATCGTGTTGAGCACGATGCCGATGCTCTCGGTCAACTGATCGAGGAATGCCTGGTGCGTAGGATTGAAGCGCTCGAACGACGCCAACTCCAGCACGGCCTTGACTTGCCCTTCAAACACAACAGGCAGCACGATCATGCTGGCCGGCGGCCCGGAACCCAAGCCCGACGAAATGCGAACGTAGTCGCTGGGCACATGGGAGAGCAAAATCTTTTGCTTTTCCAAAGCGCATTGGCCGACCAATCCCTGACCTAGTTCAATGCGATTGCCCGTGCCATCGGTATGCTCAAACGCATAACTGGCCAGCAACTTCAAGTGTGGCTGCTCTTCGGAGCTGTCATACGTATAAACCATTGCATGTTGCGCCGAAACTAGCGGAGCCAATTCGGACAGAATCAGCCGTCCGACCGTGATCATGTCTTTTTGGCCTTGCAACATGCGGCTGAACTTGGCGAGGTTGGTCTTCAGCCAGTCTTGCTCGGCGTTTTTGAGCGTCGTGTCTTTCAAGTTCACGATCATCTCGTTGATGTTGTCTTTCAGCGCCGCTACTTCGCCTTGGGCAGCCACGGTAATCGACCGGGTTAAATCCCCCTTGGTCACGGCCGTGGCCACTTCGGCAATGGCTCGCACTTGGGTCGTCAAATTAGCCGCCAACTGATTCACGTTGTCGGTCAAGTCTTTCCACGTGCCGGCAGCACCCGGCACGCTGGCCTGACCTCCGAGTTTTCCTTCCACGCCCACTTCGCGGGCCACCGTGGTCACTTGATCGGCAAAGGTGGCCAGTGTATCGATCATGCCGTTGATGGTGTCGGCCAAGGCCGCGATTTCGCCCTTCGCTTCCACGGTTAGTTTTTGCTTCAAGTCGCCGTTGGCCACGGCCGTTACCACGCGGGCAATACCGCGCACCTGGCTGGTCAGGTTGCCGGCCATGAAGTTCACATTGTCGGTCAAGTCTTTCCACGTTCCCGATACCCCCTTCACTTGAGCTTGCCCGCCCAGTTTTCCGTCGGTGCCCACTTCACGGGCCACGCGGGTTACTTCCGCGGCGAACGAGCCGAGTTGATCGACCATCGTATTGATGGTGTTCTTCAATTCGGAAATTTCCCCTTTCACGTCCACGGTAATTTTCTTCGACAAGTCGCCACTGGCCACGGCCTTGGTTACTTCCGCAATATTGCGCACCTGGCCCGTGAGGTTGCTGGCCATGAAATTCACGCTGTCGGTCAAATCTTTCCAGGTGCCGGCCACGTCGCGCACGTCAGCTTGCCCGCCCAGTTTTCCTTCGGTGCCCACTTCACGGGCCACGCGGGTCACTTCGGAAGCGAACGAACGCAGCTGATCGACCATCGTGTTGATGGTGTCTTTGAGTTCCAGAATTTCGCCGCGCACGTCCACCGTGATTTTCTTGGACAAGTCGCCGCTGGCCACGGCCTTGGTCACGGCGGCGATGTTGCGCACCTGGCTCGTCAAGTTGCCGGCCATGAAGTTCACGTTGTCGGTCAAGTCTTTCCAGGTGCCGGCCACGCCTTTCACTTCGGCCTGACCGCCCAGTTTTCCTTCGGTACCCACCTCGCGCGCCACGCGAGTCACTTCCGATGCGAAGGAGCGCAGCTGGTCCACCATGGTGTTGATCACGTTTTTGATCTGCAAAATCTCGCCGCGCACGTCCACGGTAATCTTTTGCGCAAGGTCGCCGTTAGCACTTGCCGTCGCCACCTTCGACATGTCGCGCAAT
Organism: Pirellulales bacterium; assembly: GCA_035656635.1. Classification (NCBI taxonomy): domain Bacteria; kingdom Pseudomonadati; phylum Planctomycetota; class Planctomycetia; order Pirellulales; species Pirellulales bacterium. Next base: position 9 of record DASRSD010000015.1, on the reverse strand, counting down.
TGCACCGTG
>DASRSD010000014.1 GCA_035656635.1 Pirellulales bacterium | reverse complement strand
CATCGAAACATCCTCTCCGTAAATCCGCACTTGCGAAGCTTATACTGCTTTGGCCGATTGCGGTACTTGTCCGCTTGACCCGCGATGCTCCGCAGCGTGTACATTCGCCAACACCAGGTGCGCGAGCGAATCGATTTGCGACATGGCGCTGCGCACCTTCCGCAGGAAATAGTTGTACGCCACCACCGCCGGGATCGCCACAAACAGTCCCACGGCCGTGGCAATCAGCGCCTGAAATACCCCGGTCATAAGCGAATCGGGATTGGTCGATTTCAAATCGTTGGCCGATTTAATGACCCCGAGCACGGTGCCCATCAGGCCAATAAACGGCGCATTGGCGCCAATGGTGCCCAATACTGAGAGCCGCGCATCCAGCAGACCCTTGAACCGCGCTTTGGCGCTTTGCATGGCTTCGCTGCAGGCATCCGAACCACGGCGCATGGTTTGTAAACCGGCGGTGAGCACTTTTCCGGCCACTGAATCGGACGCGGAGGCCAATTCCCAGGCCCCTTTAATATCTCCCGCGCGCAAGAATTCGGGCAATTGATTGTTCAGTTGCTCGTCCTCTTCCAAATTGCTGCGAAAGAACAGCAAGCGATCAACAATAATGCCCACGCTCACAAAACTAAGCAGTAGCAGTAGCCACAACACCCACTCAGCCCCGATGAAGGCAATCCGCAGGAATAATTCAGTAAGCATGCGCGCAAACTCCCTAAGCACGCGGACCAGGGTGCAACTGTGACGCCGACGACTGGCCCGAAAAGAAATGCCTCGTGTCTCTTAACGACAGGTTCCGTGATGATCGCGGTCCCGACCGGCTGGAAACAACTTCGCACGAACGTGCAGCTCGAAAGCGACCGCTGTGCTTACCGGCACGCCGATGACTGCCCGCAACCATCGTCGCATTTCGCAAGAAATGCTATAGATTCAAACTACTTGCCCTACCCGCTTCCGTCAAGCAGTATGCCGCGGCCACAGGGGCAACAAGTGCAAGGCAGCGTTCACTTTGCAGCGGCCGGGCTGTCTCCTGGGACCCATTTTGCCTTCCAGCTGGGATACTCCCGATTGAGCAGCTCTGACGGCCAATAATCGAGCCAGTTATAACCGTTGCGACGTTCATAACCGATCTCTGCCAAATCATGTTTGGCCACGCCGTCCCGGTCGCTAAAAATCGGCTGATTGGTTCCGATTTCATAAAACCGTGCCCACATGGGCGGCGCAGCGGGGTCTGCAATCACGACTTTGTTGGTCCCTTTGGGCGAATTGGAATCTCGCTGGCGCTCCACCCGAATGCCTTTGATTTTTGCCGCTTCGAACCAAGCGACCGCACCCTCAACCGCCTGAACGACTTCCGGGTTGGGATGATCCAAGCTCATCAGCAGCCGTGCAATTCCGACGGATTCGCTGCCACTAAGGCTGATCAATTCATAGGAACGGGCCGGACGCGGAGTGAAATCGATTTCGTCGTGCTGTGCACACCAGGCGGTTAGCTGGCCGTCGACCTTAATTTGGCATTTCAAAATGCATTCGACACCTTTATTGAAGGATGTGCGTGCGGCCTGACGCCGATCGGCATCGACAAAATCGAATAACGTGTTGCTATAAACTTCGCGCAGGAATTCCATCAGCCGCACCATCGCGTTGTCGTTGAAGGTAATGTAACGTTGATACGGAGTGTGCGCATGCGGCGGATAAAACTGCGGCCAGCCACCGTTGGCATATTGTGCCTTCAAAACGTAGTCGAGGCCCTTAAGCACAGCGGATCGATATTGTTCTTCGTGGGTAGCGCGAAACATGCGGGCGAGAAAACGTAACTCGTCGGTCGTGGCGGAATTATCGAAAGTAGGATCCAAACTGGCGCGATCCCCCGTGTATGGTTTTGCCGTGGTATCGACGTTTTTGGGCCATCCGCCGAGGTCGGACTGATATGTCAGAATATTTGCAGCGATTTTTTTTGCGTCGTCGCTGGAAAACCATTCTGAAGGTCGATTTAGATATCGCCCCGCTCCTCGACCGAAGAGAGGCGTTCGCGACGGAGCTCGTGCCGTCTGCGGCATGGGCGCAGCAACTGCGGGTTTGTCGCTGGCGGGTGGCTGCGTCTCAGGATTTGGAGCAGCAGGCGATGACGAAATTGGTTTTGCCGCAGGAGCTGCCTCCAGCGTTTGCGCAAGTGCTGGTAGTGCAATTAGGGCCCAAAGCAAAGCGACCCTTGCCGAAATCATTAGTTGCCTTCGCGGATTGGCAACGGTGATCGGGAACAACTGCCTGCAGTAACACAAAATCGCGCTCATCGTTTCCCCCTCGAAAAACATTTTCATCAATGCACGACCAATTTTCCTATCGTCGCGGGCCAGATGCAAGCCGCTGGTGAAAAATGAACAACGCAACGGCGGCAAACGGCCAGGCAATCCACGGCGCCAATTCCATCCAAGGCGGCGGAGGGGGCGAAACATCCATTTGGAATGAGAGAGGCGCTTCCCCAGATTCATCTTGCCTCAGCTGCTGTCCCGAGCGGCCAGCCAGTGCGGTAGAACCTGGTGTAAAATCGTTTGAATCTGAGCCAAGCAAAATGCTCACTTGCCAAGTGCCAGGTTCCGAAACTTTGAAAATCGCCGATTGAAACAGCTTGTTGCTGGCCGTCCCGTTCGATGCCGCCTCTTTCAGGAAATACGCTATTGCATTGCGTCCTTCAGCGATTTTCGACAATCGAACCGTCATCGGCAGCGCATTGTATACTTTTCGTCCCATCGCATCTTGGACTAGCACGCTAACATCAATCGTTCCGCATCGCGGCTGGGTCGGCGACGTGAATACGCTCACTTGATATACACCGTGCCGCTGGAGCAGCCGCAAGGTGCCACCATCGGCCCAAACCGACGAAGCCGGGAGCGAGCATAAGAAAAAAATCAGTGAAGTAGTTCGATGCCACTGCATTATGAACCACCTGCCGGTAACATGCCGCGCATTTGCATGGGTTGCAGTAAGATCCATACTCCCAAGGCAAAAAGTGCCAACTGGAGCAAGAACCACGGAAGTGCAGCTTTTAATGTTCGCCAATTCTGCGTTTGGGTGGAATTGTTGACATTGGCGGCAAGCCCTGAACTAATTTGCCACGTCGCAAACAGCGAAGCCAAGAAACCCATGTCCAACATCATCAATTCTGCTTTTAGTAGCCAATCCGGAGCGGGGCGGCAGCAGGAACAAATCCAATTCGGTGGACCGAACGAATCGATTCCCAATTTGGCGACGAATTGCTGTGCCGCCGGCACAATGGCATCCAGCCCTGTAAAAAAGTGGAAGCTGTAATGCGCCATCCACATTCCAAAGCCCAGCGGTGTTAGGGTCCAAGCAAAGCGGCAAAAAATTTCGCGTGGGTTTCGTTGGGCTGACATCAACCACCGACTGGCCATGGTGGTTAAACCTAGGCAGATCGTCGGCAATACAAACAGGCAAAGCACATAAAACAGTGCCGTGATAAAGAAAGTTGACGATACGCCCAGCGTCGTGCTAATTCGTGCTTCCCAATCGACGATCGGAGCTATCATGCCGGCCGCATTGGCGAATGCTCCAAACAGCAGGACCATGGCCAAGGCGGCGTAATCGATCCGCCGACTTAGTCTGCCAATTCCCGAGCGCAGCCCATCACGCCACAAACTCTTCGTGGGCGCCACGACCATAATTCCGACATTGTTTTCCGGGCATGCTCGCACGCAGTCCAAGCAGAATGTGCAATCGAGGTTGCCAATTTTCTGGGGTTGAAATAGTTGCAACTCGCAGCCAGGAGTTGTGCTGTTTCCCTGAATGCAGTCACGTGTATGGCAGGTGGTACAGACCGTTGGTTCGCGGACGCGCACCTCCCACGGCGAAATGACCGATTGCACAAAATTGAACTGGCCGATGGGACACACGTATTTGCAAAAGGCTGCGCCGCGAAATATTGAATCGACCAGGAGCGCGCCGGTGAAATAAAAAATGACAATCCAGGCAGTTACCCAGGGGCTATTCCAAAGCGAAAATGCTTCGTACGCCCATAAAAAAATGGCCAGCAGCGCCACCGCCAGCCATTTGGTGCGCAGTACGTCGGGCCAGGGCCGATTGCCCAACCCACGGAAAAGCCAGCGGGCGACAGTTCTCGGCAGCAAAAATGGGCAGCCATAGCAAAACACATTGCCAGCGATCAACAGGCCAAAAATGACTAAGCCGCGCCAATGAATCCACGGCACTACTCCCGCCAAATTCATTGCGCCCACTTGTGAACCCCATAGGCCGTCAACGATGACTGTCAGCGCTATCAGCAGCGCTATGGTTTGCACCAGCCGTCGTGTCCAACGCCAGCGGAGGATGGGACCCACGAATGAGGAACGGAGTAAATCAAAGTAAATTGCGCGCCCACTAGATTGCGGCCTAGCGATCGACGGGGAAACCGTTGCCCTCCGCTGGGTGTAGCCCTGAGTTTGGATCTTCATCAGCTTCACGCCAATCCAAAGCAACGGCGCTAAAAACACCACAGACCCAGGCACCCACATAATCACTCCGGCTGCAGACTGGTCGTCCAACGCCGAAATGCCACCGAGCCGCGGCATTTGTAAGTAATGTGGATAAAGCGAGTGATCAGAGAACGTAATCCAGGCTGCAAGCAACGTATTTTGCACATCGGCCAAAATCAAAAACGGAATCAGCCACCACCGCGACCAACCAGGCCGTGCCGGGAACGGTCGAATCACTGGATACCAAAAAATCAGTCCAGCGACGAGAAAACACAGATGCTGCACTTTATGCCAAGCATCATTGGCTAGTGCGGTTTCGTAAGGGCCGGGCAAATGCCACAACCACGTGACGGCTAAGAAAATGAAGAATGCCGTCACCGGATGCGTTATCATCGTCGCCACACGCTGCAATTTCCGCCAATGCAATAATGGCGCAACCCAATAACGACGAATTTCTGTCGGTAAGCCACGAAGCAAAGGTAGAAACGGCTTGCCGAGCCAAATCAACGGGGGAACCACCATCATCAACAGCAAGTGCTGCAGCATGTGCACTTGCAGTAGGAATGGCGCAAATGCTTCGATGGGCGATGCCAACGCCAGGTACATTGCCAATAAGCCGCCGATAAATGCCGTTAGCGGGCCGTAATTCCATCGTACCGGGTCATGTCTCCGTAAAAATCGCCAGCCGCGCCCATAAACGGCGGCCGTGAACAGCAACATCAGCACCAGCCACGGCTGCGCTGGCCAAGACGAAAACACGGCCTCAAAAGTGGTGGACATGAATCTGCATTACCATCAGCGTGCAAAATTATTTTGCCGCCGAAGGGCCTGTCGTTGCGGAGGCATCGTTTGGCAAACGGCCTTTATTTTTCGTTCCACGATCAGAGGGTGTTATCGCCGCAGGCGTTCCCGCTGGTCGCAAGCTCACCAGGAAATCGACTAACGCCGTCATTTCCGTTGGGCTCATTTGCTTGCCGTAGGCCGGCATGTTTCCTCCGCCGGGCGTGCCATTGCTAACTTGGTCAATCAGTAAATCACGTGTTAAGCGAGTGCCCACGGTAGTTAAATCCGGTCCGCGAGTTCCACCGATTCCTTCCAATGCGTGGCAGTTGCGGCATTGTTTGTTCTGAAAGACGACGGCGCCTTGCAACTCGACGGGGCTAAGAGACTCATCCATTTTTTTAATAAGGTTCACCGGCACCGCATCGCCACTCCACGCCAGCATGCGTGGCGACCACGGCGACGTTTGCCCCATATAACTTAGTACTCCCAGCACTGCGTAAATCACAATCATCAGGAGGATTGCCATAGGACGCCGGGTGGGTGCGCGTTCGCCACGGTTGGAAATAAACGGGACGGCAAGCAATCCGAGGACCAGCACGATTGGCATGATAAGAATGACGGCGGTTTCTGCTGCCGGCGGACTCAGCGAAAGCAAACCAAACAACCACAAAAATGGCCAATCCGGCCGTGGATTCGCCCCGCTAAGCGTTGGGTCGGGCGGCGCGCTGGGTCCCTTGGGTCCCGCCAGCGCGGCAATCGTAACGACCACAATGACAACCAGCGCGGAGACTGCGACGTCTTTCAGCATGGCTTCGCCCAAAAACGGTTCGCCGCGGCGCAGCTCTTCGTGATACTCAGCATCGTACTTCAATAAGTCGACGATTTTGCCGGGCTGCGGCGGCACACTAACTCCCTGTTTAATCACCAGCCACAAATGCACCGCCAACAACGTCAGCAGAATTCCTGGGATGACAAACACGTGCAGTGCAAAGAAGCGGCTCAGCGTGTCGGCGCCAATGATCGGCCCGCCGAGCAGTAAGTCCACAATGGTCGGTCCAGCAGCCGGCACGCGCCCCGCCATGGCGGCGCCTACACCTACGCCCCAATAAGCGTCCGGATCCCACCGCAACACTTGCCCCGTAAATGCCATCCCCAGCGTACACAGCAACAAACCAACGCCAATACACCAGGTTAGTTCGCGCGGGTATTTATAAGCCGCGTGCCAGAACACTTGCGTCATGTGGAGCAGCACCATGACGACCATCGCTGAACCGGACCAATAATGCAGCGAGCGCAGAAACCAGCCCCACGGTTGTTGATAATTCAAATACAACAAGCTTTCGTACGCTTGGCCAGCGCTGGGGACGTACGTTAAGGCTAATCCAATTCCGGTCAGAATTTGAACCAGCAGCAGCGTCATGGAGGCGCTGCCAAACACGTACCACCATCCCAAGGGACCAGCCAGTTCGCGCGGCACCGGATGCCGCAGCATTGGCATCCACGTATCGCCAATGCCCAACCGAGTGTCAAACCAGCGGTAAACGGCTTTGATCACAACGTGTTCATCCTTTGTCGGTCAACGTGTGTTGCAACGTTGGTAAAAACGGCGCTTGAATGAATAGGTGTGGCTCTGTGGCATTTGCATCTTGCTTCACTTTCCAAACGCACAAATACAGACCGCGTGGAGGTGGCCCGCTGGCACGATCACCGTTTTCGTAATACACGCCGCCGTGGCACGGGCACATGAACAACCCCGATTGCGGGAACCATTCCACCGGGCAGCCCAAGTGCGTGCAGTTGATGGCAAACACATTGAATTGATCTTGATAACTTTCGTCACGACCTAAATACCGCACGTACACGCCCGTTTGGGCTGTGATGCCATCCCAAGGTTGAGCCAGCGGATTGTCGCTGGGTTTAATGACCTTCAACCGTGTTTCACCGGGAGGAAAAGCACTCACGGGTCCCAGGGAAATCCACGGTTGTTCCTTGCGCCGTGCGACCGCCGCCGCCAAATATCCAAAGCCGGGAATTGCGATGGCCGCGGTCGCGATGGCGCCCAGGAGCGCGGTCAGCAGCTTTAAAAAAACTCGCCGAGGTTTCACTTCCAATTCGGAACGGTCTTCAGTCGTTTTTGTCATTGATCGCAACGGTTGAAGTGGTTGGATGCGCCGTTAATCAGAACTTGTTTTTTCGCGCCATTGTTTTAGCACGGTCATCAAATCGTTCACCTGCTCGCCCGTCAGGGGACTGAAAGCTTCGCCGCGGCCGCTAGCCGATGCAAAGTCGGGCATGCCCAAATCGGGCCGGCCTGTGACAATGTAACGGCGAAGTTCTTGGTCGCTGCATAGCGACAAAAAAACAGGGTCGTTCAATGGCCCGGCCATTCCGTCGGTTCCCTCACCGTGTTCACCGTGGCAGTCGGCACAGGCTGCGGCATAAATTTTCTGGCCCACTGCAATATTGCCAGTATCTTTCCCGGCGGGCGCTGTCAGCGGGGGCGCGCTAGGATAAACGCGCTGCACATGCGTGGTCACGGTTCGCCATGCTTCAATTCCCTTCACCAACACCGTAATTTGGTCGGTCGTGAGCGGACCTCCCCGCGATTGTTCCCAGGCCGGCATTAAAGTGCCGTGACGACCATCGGCAATCACGCTGCGCAGTTGCTCGTCGGTCACTAACGCCAAGAACAAATCGTCGTTCAACGGCGGTCCCGGCCCCAATTTTCCATTCGCGCCATGACATCCCGCGCAGCGTTGCGCGTACAGATCATCAAATTTTTTAATGTCTTGCGGCATGACGTACGCATTGGCCAATGCTGGCTTGCCGGGCAAATTATCGCTGCAACCCACCAGGAGCACGGCCACTAAGACGAAGCATCCCAACCAACCCGGTGGAACCGATGGCCCATCCGCATCGCCTCCGGGCCCGCGGGGCGGAATGGTAATTTCCTCGCTGCGGATAATCACAATCGAGGTCGCAATGCCGTACACTAACTGTGAGACAACATACCAGGGCCAATTGATGTATTCGTTTAAGAGCGGATTTACCAATCCCATTAAACTGTGATTTGCCCCGCTCCAGAGCAGCGGCAAAATTAACCCGCCGAATAACAGCGGGCCGCCGGGAATGGAAGGCAAGGTAGGCAACAGCACGCCGCCAATCAGGCCAAATCCGACCGACATCATGACGTGCATCACAATTGCGCATAGGAATCCGACGGGATGAAACATTTCCAGATTGAGCTTAAGCACCTCCGGCGGCAAATCGGTCGTGCCGGGAATAATCAAACCGGCCAGCAAATTCACGGGATACCAAATGCTGTGGCCGCTCGCGAGGGCCCAAATAATGGCTGGAATGGGCATCAGCAAGCCGCCGACAATTCCTCCTTTAATGCCAGCCGAAACGGGATGCACTTTTTGCGGCAGTTGAAAACGATAACCAATGGCGCCCGGTTTTAATT
>DASRSD010000013.1 GCA_035656635.1 Pirellulales bacterium | reverse complement strand
CTGCTGCCAATATCGGCATCGGTTGGAGTCGCTGTATAAAAGCCATTAGTATCCTCCGTGGTTGTGGCGCCGGAGCCAAACGGCGGCAATACCGTGGTCGTAGCGTTATTGCCTGACCAATTGAGGTGGTTGAACCAATCGGTGGTGTCGCCACCAACGGTAGTGTCGTTACCCAGAAACGAAATCGTGCCGTAGCTGGGCGATACCGCAAATCCGAAAACGATAGCAGACCCCACCGCTACGCAAATCCAGCGCAATTGAATTCCTAACATTGCAATCCTCGCCTTCTATGTTCCTCGAACCTTCTTTCGTCGACGATAAGCGCCCAGGCCCAAAGCGCCCGCGCCTAAACCCATCATAACCAACGATGCCGGCTCCGGCGCCGGTGTGAACACAACGGACAATGCATTGGCATCCATCAACGACGCCACGCTGCCGGTTTCGCGCCAGCCGAAAGCCAGAGAATCAAACGAGGTAGTCAACAAATTGCCGCCAGTGACTCCAGTAACCGATTGGGTTGAAATCGGCACGCCACCCACGGTGTTGCCGGCGTACAGGCTGGTGGTAATCGATGCCGTGTTCGGCCCGGCGCCCGTCAACGTAATATTAAGGTCTTCCGTGTAGATATTACCTGATGTAAGAGTTACCGAAGGGGTTGTTGACGAACCGCTCAGATTTGTGCCGGCGGGATTATGGAAGCTATTGCTCGCGCTGAAGTTGTTGCCCAACAGATCTTGGTTGGTATTGTCCGTGCCTGTTTGAGCAGAGCGGTTTAAAATTTTTGAACTGCCACCGGTGAAAAAGATGGCTCCCACATAGCCCTGCCAATTTTGGGCTCCGCCTGTGGGATCGGTTGTCGCCGTGGTAATTGCGGCGTTTTGCAAATCGGTCTTCGGTGCAACCGTGCCGGAATTAAACAATCCAAACATAACTTGGCCGCTGGTCGTAGAGCTACTCGTCAAAATGCCGGTGTTTGTGAACGTGAGAATAAAATCAATCGAGTCACCGGCATTTGCGAGTGCAACCGGCGATGTCGTAAACTGCGCCTGGGCTTCCTCGAGTCCACTACTGGTGGAAGCGATCCCAAATTTTAGATGCCCCGTCCCGATCGTGGCAGCAGGGTTTTGTGCTTTTGACGAGGCGATGGCATAGCCCGTCGAGGTGGACGTGGGGGTAGGGTACGTTCCGGTTGGAATGGTACTTGTTGAGAAGTCGTCGCTGAAAATAACAGTGGCCAGGGCACTCCTCGTTAACAGCGAGAAAGACGATGTCGCGATGCCGAGAATTAACGTGGGCGCGTACAAACCACGCCACACTGTTGGAAGAAGCGATCGATGCCGACTCATTAGACACCTCCAGAGATGTTAACTCAGCGGTGCGCGGCCTCTTCCACAATTACGCGCAGGCCAAAGAAGCGATAGTAATTCCCCGAGATACCCCCCGGTATCCTTCCCTTGTATATACGTAGACTCGCTGGGCGTGTCAACAATTTTGCAGGAAATTTGAGTATTTTCCCACGCCGACCGATGAGGTTCCCCTGCACAGACGATGGGGGCATAACAGCTGCCAGGACTCAATTTCGGGAAGTAAGTCGGCGCTGGCCGGCTATTGGCCACGTAGCCCTACCAATTGAAACGACCGTCGGTAGTGATGCATTTTGAAGTGAACTGCATTGGGTGGCCGGGGTCGAGTGCCGCCGAGCCCCCGGAATGCTGCCCGCTGGGGGCTCCCTTCGGTCGACCCCAGCCACCCTGCGGAAGCAAAGTGCATCACTACCCGACCGTCGGTCATCGCCTAATTTGAAGAAATGTAGCGGCGTCTATCCCTAGACGCCGGCGGTTTTCTCGAACAAAAACGGCTGAGGACAGCCGTCACTACATCGCTAAGCGGCCAAATTAGGCGACGACCCAACTGTCGGTTTCATTGACTCTCCCACCGACTTTGCTTATACATAGTGTTAGTAATCTTGCCTGGACGGGGGGTCTGGGAGTCTGATTCTTTAGTTCGGGTGTCTGCGCCGACTTTGCTTTGACGCGAACCGCTTTTTCCTGGCGTTTTGTGTCGACGTAGCGCCGGCATACATGGGGAATATCGGCGTTCTCGTTCGCTGCCTGGGATGCCGCAGCGGCCGGGAACGATTTCGCATTGGTTTAAGTTGAATCGTTGGCCATGCCCTGGCCGCCGCACGTCCTCGCGCCGGCGCATGTCGCTAGGTTTGCGTTATCATCCTTTCGTTGTAAGGAAAACGGTCATGACTGCTGCTTCAGTCACGTCGACCAGGAACCGCTCGCGCCGGGGCTTCACGCTGGTCGAACTGCTCGTGGTGATTGCCATCATCGGCATTCTGATTGCGCTGTTATTGCCCGCCGTGCAAGCGGCGCGTGAAGCCGCCCGCCGCAGCCAATGCACTAATAATTTGAAGCAAATTGGCCTGGGCTTACATAACTTCCACGATGCGGACAAACATTTTCCACCAGGAGTCAATGGTAGAGATCAAAAGAGCACGGATCCAAGCAAGGCGGGCCCAAGCACTTATAACGGCGACGCAACGTTCGGTTGGGGAGCATTCATTTTGCCGTTTGTTGAGGAAAAATCCATTTACGAAGCCCTCACTTCTGCCAGCGCCACCTATACCAAGAGCGGCACGGACGGCAGCACTCCAGACCCAAAAATGTTGAACTATGATTGGCAGAACTTTGATCGATCGAAAAATGCTGGCTCGCCGGTCGATATGTATCGCCGAGATAGCGGCGCCTCCGGAGTTTACGCTAGCACGGTTTTAGATGCGCCGAATGTTTATCAATGCCCTAGCGACGGCGGCATGGGACAGACGAATCAAATGATGAACAATTTGTACGATAGCATGGACCCTGCGGCCAGGCCCTATGGAAAGGACATCGCCGCAAAATCGAATTACGTTGGCGTGGCCGGCAATCGCGGCGCCTATGCGGAAGATACGCTTAGTGGCACAGGAACCGCTCCGTTTGCCTACACCTGGGATACCATGCTGCCGCCCGTTTCAACCGACACCATGGGCGTTTTCTATTATAACAGCAAAACGAAAATCAAAGACATTACCGATGGCACCAGCAAAACGTTAATGCTGGGCGAGCGCGACAGCAGCTATTTCAGCAATTACACCAAGCCCTGCGGCACGCGCGGACGAATGGCTTCGCTCTGGGCCGGCCCGACTGAGGAACGCTACGTTCCTCAGTATCTGGCCAATGTGGGCGACAACACCGACAACGGCGGCGCCTATTTAATTAATTCGGTGATCCCCAGCACCACGGCGGGCAGTTGCGGCGGCGCTTCCAAGCAGACCGAATATGCCATCGGCAGCTTGCACATAGGTGGCGCCAACGTTGCCTTCGCCGACGCCTCAGTGCACTTTATTTCTGAAGCCATCGATCCTGCAACCTGGAAAGCCATGGGCGGAATCAACGACGGCCGCCTGCAAAAGGATTTTTAAATTGCGTCAAAACAAAAAGCAGATCAATCAAGCTTGGTTGAGCTTAGTCTAGCTGTCTACTAATTTCTGCAAACCTGTCGATGCCGCTATGATTCCATTCCATCATTTGAAACCGGACCGGTGGGTTTGTCTCGCGGGTAGCATGGCACTATTGCTTTCAGGTTGCAGCTCAGACGAGGTTCCCTTGGGCACTGTATCGGGCCATGTAACGAAAGCTGGCACACCGCAGAAAGGCCTTTCAGTGATTTTCGAACCCGTCGAAGGAGGCCGTGGTTCGGAAGGCCTTACGGATGCCAGCGGCTATTACGAATTGGGCTTTGCCGCTCGAAAAGGCGCAATCTTGGGCAAACATAATGTGACGGTTGAAGTCAAAGAGCACACCAACGAAGCCGGTATTGTTACCCGGCCAGCGGAAAAATTTCTCAGCGCCGAGCGCGACGTGCAATCCGGCTCCAACAACTTCGACTTCGATGTTGCTGAAAAAGGCGAGAAGCAATAGCTCCGCCAATTCCTTCGACGCACTTAGTCCAAGCGTTGCAGCCATGCTACCGCCAGTCGCCGCTGAGTTCGAAGGCGGCCCGTATTGGGTAAGAGCCGGCCACAAGTTATGCCCAATCCCCACAGGCGTGGCCCAAAAAGTGCCTTGTGTTGTATGCCGCCATATAATATACAGATGAACAGTATATTTCCATAGTTCCGTATATTTCCAAATTGCACTGCGGAGGTTGGCCGGGGTCGAGCGCAGCGCCCCCCTGGAATTTGTGGCCAGCTTTGGGCTCACCGACCATTCGCCTGCGGCGAACGGTGCCCGCGACCACAGCCACTTCCGTAAACGCAAGTACAAAACGGTCAACAATTCGCCAACAATGAACATCGCAGGACGCAAATTGAATCGATTCTGTCGCCCGCCGGCGCATGGCAAACCGCGGATTTGCGGTGCCGGAGCGAGCGCGGCCCTGACGAAACAGGTCGATTTTGTCCGGAGAATAAAAACCCGGGACAAAACCAATTTGCAGGGTGATATCGGCCGGCGGCGCGGCGCTCGATTTAATCTCGCTTCCCATCCTGAAGTACCGGAGAGAGGACTTGAACCTCCACACCCTTGCTGCATCAATAATCATGGCAACTTCGGGACAATCTTCTATTATCCCATTTCGATTATTTGCACTAAGGTTCAAATCATCTATTGAGAGTCTGCAAATGTTCACCAAAAGATTGCAGCCCAAGGAAGCAGAGAATAAGATGTCGGATGCGCGATGAGTCAGACTAACGAGAACGGGAGCGGCAATGAAAAAGCTTAAGGCGGCAGATCGTCATGCCTGGCGAAGGAGTTCTGGGAACGGTGTAAATGCGATATGCCTTTTTGCTTTTGAGGCGCTGGAAACACGCGCGCTGCTGTCGGTGAACGTACTGACTTGGCACAATGACAACACCAGGCAAGGGCTTAATTCTAATGAAGTAATTCTCAGCCCTGCCAACGTCAACAGCAGCCAATTCGGTGAGCTGTTCTCTTACCCTGTCTCGGGGCAAGTTTACGCGCAGCCATTGTACGTTTCGAACCTGGTGATACCGGGAAGGGGAACGCTAAACGTAGTTTTCGTCGCCACTATGACCAACGATGTTTACGCGTTCAACGCCGACGATAATTCCGGTGCCGGCGAAGGCCTTCTATGGCACGTCAACCTGGGAACGCCGGCCGCGGTGCCCAGCCCGTACATCGGCAATCGTTACGGGCCTGATCACGACACTACTCCTTATGTCGGTATTACCAGTACCCCGGTAATCGACTTGTCCACCGATACGATGTATATCGATGCCTTCACAAACGATGTAGTAGGACAAGATGTTTATTCGCATCACATCCACGCCCTCGATATCACGACAGGCGCTGATAAAGTTACTCCCATGCTCGTCACGGCATCGGTGCATGGCAATGGCGTCGGTGGGAACGGCACAACCGTGCCATTTCAGGCCGACAAAGAACTGCAAAGGGTTGCGCTCACCTTACTTAACGGCGTTGTTTACGCCGGATACGGCGCATTTGCAGACACCGACCCGTATCACGGCTGGATTCTTGGGTTCAACGCCTCCACGTTGCAATTGGTCAGCGTTTTCAATACAACACCCAACCTCGACACGGACACAAATGCAGGCGAAAGCGGCCTCTGGCAGTCCGGAGCAGGGTTGGCGTCTGATGGAGTGCAGCTATATACAATCTCCGGCAACGGCGACTTCAATGCCACGGTCGGAGATTACGGCGATTCGTTCATTGCCATCATGCCGGACAATAGCACGTCAGCAGATCCGAACATCAATGGCTACGGTTTGGACGCCACTGATTACTTTGCTCCTTTCAACGAACAGGCGCTGGCCGATGCCGATGCTGATCTTGGATCGGGCGGACCACTGATAGTTCCCACACAGTCGGGCCCGAACCCTGATGAAATCATCGGCGCAGGCAAGCAAGGAATCATTTATGTTGTCAATCGTGACAACATGGGACAGCACAGTGCCTCAACCGACAATGTGATCCAAGAGGTTTCTCTGGGGCATGGCGAGTGGGGCAGCCCAGCCTACTTTAATTCATCTGTTTACTATCATGCAGTTGGCGACGTCCTCAAGCGTTTCACACTTACCAACGGCCTCCTTTCGGCAGCACCCGCTGCCCAGAGCACGGTTGTCTACAATACCCAAGGGGGAACGCCAAGTATTTCCGCCAACGGCACCACCAACGGCATTGCGTGGGATGTGCAATGGGATGCATCACACCAGGTTTTGCATGCTTACGATGCCACTACGCTGACCGAGCTGTACAACAGCAACCAAAACGCTGCCCGTGATCAGATGGGTGCAGGCGTGAAATTCATCACGCCAACGATCGCCGATGGAAAGGTTTTCGTTGGCTCGTCAGGAGCGCTGACGATTTATGGCCTCCTAGTTCCGGTGACAACTCCGCCTCTGGCGCCTACGGCGCTCATGGCGTCTGGAATCACTTCGTCGCGCGTGAATCTTACCTGGGTAGACAACTCTAACAACGAAAGCGGTTTTAAGATCGAGCGATCGACCGACGGCGTAAATTTTAGCCAAGTTGCACTGATGGGAGCGAATTTAACCAGCTATACCGACACTACCGCTATTGCTAATACGCAATATTACTATCGTGTTCGCTCGACAAATATTATCGGCGATTCAGATTATTCCAATATCGCCAATACCACCACGCCGCCCACGGCGGGTGCAATTGATTTTTACCACTTAGATACAGGCACTGGCGCCTTGGTGCTCGATTCCGCTGGCTCCAACAACGGAACATTAATTGGCAGCACATTGCCGCAGTGGGTGACTCCCGGCGAGTCCGGCGCAGCAGCTTTATCATTTAGCGGTAACGGCGCCTACAATTCCGCAACTAGTCAATCCGCGGTACAACTGGCGAGCAATCTGGCGAATGTCCTGGGTACGACCAGCACGTTGGATGTGTGGATCAAGACGACACAGGTAGGTTCCGAGTTGCACTATGCCGCCCCAGCGATCACCGGCGCCGATGAAACAGGCAGCGCCAACGACATTGACTGGGGTGTACTCGACGCTACCGGACGAATTGGACTTTATGTCGGCGATTCCGGCGGCGTTTTCAGCACCGATCCGGTGAACGACGGCCAGTGGCACAACATTGCGATGACGCGCGATGCCACGACCGGCATACTGCAGCTTTATATCGATGGCGTGCTGAACGCTACAGGCACTAGCAACAGCGGCGCCAAAACCGCTCCGTTTAAGTTGATTGGCGCGCTTTCGGATGTGGCGGCCGATGGTGTCACGTTTACCGGCGGCAATTACTTCAACGGCCAGCTCGACGAGTTGAGCATCTACAATCAGGTGCTTGGCCCGAACGACATTGCAGGCATCTCGCGGGCTCCCAATGCACCCACGCTGCTAACGGCCACGGCCGAAACTGGTCCGGTAGCACACCTCACTTTTACTAGCCCATCGACTTATGCTCTTAATTTGGAAATCGACCGCAAGACAGGCGTCAACGGAACCTACACGCCGTTGGTTACTCTATCGGCTAGCGCGACGATGTATGACGACACTACGGTGCAAACAGGCACCTCGTATTACTATATTGTCAAAGCAATCGATGCTGCTGGAACATCTGCCGTATCCAACGCCCTAAGTGTAACGCCGCCGGCGCCAACGGTCGTGGCCCGATCCATTTTCTACAACGACAGCAGCTTTGACGGAGAAAATGGCTCATCAAATTTGACCGATCTAAACGCCATCGCCACTGATAAGCAAGCGCTTCTGCCCGGCGAAACTGCTACGTTTGCAAACTACACGAGCTATTCCAAAGGCATCACCGGAATCATGATCGATGTGGCGAATCTCGTAGTGTTGCCCCGGCCGGATGACTTCGATTTTCGAGTCGGCAACGATAACGATCCCGACAATTGGGCCATGGCGCCAACTCCCTATCTGATTAACACGTATCCAGGCCGTGGACCAGGTGGATCGACGCAAATCACGGTGGTGTGGAACGATAACGTCTTACAAAACGAGTGGCTCAAAGTAACGCTATTGGCTCAGCCGCATCTGGGATTGCTTGCGGATGACACCTTTTACTTTGGGAATGCCATTGGCGATACGGGGGACAGTACCGCCGACGCCCAAGTTACGGTCAACGATGTGGCCCGTGTTAACGCCAACAATACTACCTCAGCATCAGTAGTTAACATTTACGATATTAACCGCGATGGTGTCGTGAATTCTCAGGATGCGGCAATTGTTAATAACAATCAAACTACTGCGGCCAGTTCGCTCCAACTGATTTCGCTGGCGGGAACAATACCCACCGTCACCACACCGGCCAGTGCGGTGCCCAATCCTGTTAACAGTACAACCG
>DASRSD010000012.1 GCA_035656635.1 Pirellulales bacterium | reverse complement strand
TTCCCGTCGACCTGACATATACCGAATTCAAGCTACTGCACTTTCTGGCCCGCAAGCCCGGGTGGGCATTCACGCGCGGGCAAATTGTCGACGCGGTGAAAGGAGAGGATTATCCCGTCACCGAACGATCGGTTGATGTGCAGGTGGTCGGCCTGCGAAAGAAGCTGGGCGATTTTGGCGTCAACATTGAAACCGTCCGCGGCGTAGGGTACCGATTCAAGGAATGACAGGGCATAATGACAGGTGACGCGGGTTTGCGTCATCTCGGGTCATTTTGCGGGCTCATTCTGCATGCAACGTCACCGGTTGGTTAGGCATCTTGCCTTTCGATATTTCCTTATCAGCCTGGCGGCCCTGATGGTGTTTGCTTGGTGGGCGGCCCAGGCGTTCAATCTGGCGTTAACGCGTTCCACGTGGACAGAGTTGGAAGCGGCCGCCAATTTGGCGGCGACGGATGCGGGGCCGCTCGTTTCGAAGCAAAGCGCGTCTCAAGCCGAGCCTTTCGTACAAGGCCAGACAGAAGCGGTCGCGCGGATTGCAAAGAATACGCGTACGCGAATTACGCTCGTGCTCACCGGCGGTCAGGTCTTGTTTGACACGAGCGACGAGGCGTCGCAAATGGAAAATCATTCCAATCGGCCGGAAGTGGTCGCCGCGCTGGCTGGCACCACCGGGCACGATGCACGCTACAGCGACACGCGCAACGAACAAATGATGTACGTGGCGGTGCCGCTGCGGCAGGAGGGAAAAATTGTCGGTGCGGTGCGGGCCGCCAAATCGGCCGCCGATTTACAGCTCGTCTATCACGACAGCCAACGATCGCTGCTCGAGGGAATCGTTGTAATCGGAATTGTCGCAGGCTTGGCCGGGTGGTGGTTTGCACGGCGGACCAGCCGCCAAATTGTACCGCTGGTCAACACGGCTGAAATGCTCTCGCAAGGCCAGCAGATGCCCAAGCTGCCGCTTTCAGAAATTGTGGAACTGGCGGCCCTAACCACGGCCCTGAATAAAATTGCCAGACAACTCGACGAACGCACGCTGCTCATCGGGCAGCAAGGCCACGAGCAGGAAGCGGTGCTGGCCAGCATGGTCGAAGGGGTCTTAGCGGTCGATTCGGAACAGCGCGTAATCACGTTGAATTCCGCGGCCGCCCAGCTGATTGGCAGCCATCAAGCGGAACTGCAAGGGCGAAATCTGCAGGAAGTGCTGCGCAATGCCGATCTGCGGCGGTTCGTCTCTCGGGCCTTGGAATCGCCCGATCCCATTGAAGACGACCTCGTTTTCCACGGCGAAGGACCGCGGATTTTGCAAGTCCGCGGTACGGCCCTGCGCGATGCGGCGGCCCGCAGCGTGGGCGCGGTAATCGTGCTGAACGACGTAACCCGCTATCGGCATTTGGAAAATCTGCGGCGCGATTTCGTGGCCAACGTTTCGCACGAACTAAAAACTCCCATCGCCTCGATCAAAGGCTTTGTCGAAACATTGCTCGACGGGGCGATGGCGCATCCGGACGATGCGCAGCGGTTTTTGAAAATCATCGGCAGTCATGCGGAGCGGTTGAACAACATCATCGAAGATTTGTTGAGTCTGTCGAAGATCGAACAGAGCGAGCAAGCCGTGAATTTGCCGCTGGCGCTGGCGCCGCTACGGCCGGTGTTGGAAGCGGCGCTGCACGGTTGCCAACCGCATGCCGAGGCGCGAAACATCGAGCTTTGCTTAGACTGCGACGCTGCCCTCACGGCGCGCATCAATCCGCCCCTCTTGGAACAGGCCGTGATCAATCTGGTCGACAATGCCATTAAATACAGCGAGCCGGGCCGGCAGGTGTTCATTGAAGTCGCTTCCCTCCCTCTCCCTCTGGGAGAGGGCCGGGGTGAGGGGCCCGAAATCGCCCTCGCCGTGCGCGACCACGGCTCCGGAATTGCCGCCGAACATTTGCCCCGTTTGTTCGAGCGGTTTTATCGGGTCGATCGCGCTCGCAGCCGAAAATTAGGCGGAACTGGGCTGGGTTTGGCCATCGTCAAGCACATTGTGCAGGCCCACCAGGGGCGTGTTTCGGTCGTCAGCACTCCCGGCGAAGGGAGTGTGTTTTGCATCCATTTGCCTTTGCCGGCGGCAATTCCGGCAGAAGTGGGCGGTATTCAATAGCGGAAGGCGATAAACAGCCCGCATTTCGGTAGCCGGCGCTGAGCCGCAATCAGGAATTTCTAAAAAATTTTTGGCTGCAAAACCAGGTTTTATTCGTTTCCCATGAGCGGATTAACAAAAGTCCCGCAGCGTGTTTTTACGCGGATTTCGTGGGTTTCAGGGCCTGGAAATAGCTATTTGGGGGAGCTTCCCAAGCACGCGAACCCCCCCGGGCTACGGATCAGTGTTAAGGTGCTGTTCAAGGACTGTTTGTTAATTTTTTTCCTATTTTCGGGGGGGATGCAAGCAAAATACTTGCAACGCTTGTAATCGCTGAGTAGATTGTGTGAAGTTCAAGGCAAGAAAGTTCTGCCTGGGGGGAGTTGTTCGGGATATCCTCGCTGTTCTCTAGACCACACCATACCATCAACAGAGGTGGAGAGTCGTATTATGAAGTGCTTTGCAAAGTTAACATTCGCCGCAGTCCTGGTTGCCTCGATGGCCTGCAATGCTTGGGCAGCCACGGGAGACAAC